>JALVXW010000031.1 GCA_027038155.1 Sulfurovum sp. | reverse complement strand
TATATAGAGTCTCAGGGCGAGATAGTCGCTGGAGAGATAGGCTACAGGATTGGTAAAACATATACCAGCCTAAGTGGTTTTAGCTCAAAAGAGAAAATACACCGTAACTACGGAACCGCCCAGCTTGTGCTACTGGGGCAGTATCTACAGGACAACTATTTTTCTTTTTGGAACTTAGGGCAACCCTACATGGATTACAAAGTAGCATTAGGTGCTAAAATATATGAACGTAAAGCATTTTTAAAGCGATGGTTTGAAGCCACTTGAGTTCAATTATAAAAGTTCATTTAGATCATTCAAATCAAACAAAAGCAACTTCTCGTCCCTTGTGCCCAACAACTCTTTAGAAAATCCACTTTTGGAAAAGAGTGCATAGGTATCTACTTTTATACCTGACTTAGTTGCTTTTTGTTTGAGTTTGGTGAGTTCATTCTTACAAACAGTGCGGTCTTTATATTTACATTCACCCAATATAATCTTTTTACTTTTTGTCACTGCCAATATGTCAAATTCACTATAAATATTCCAGTAAGAACCCGAAGAGATAATGGGTTCTTTAGATTTATAATGTTCCATAAGCAAATCATTACAAAGTTGCTCATAGACCAAAGAGCGTAAACGCTCATAATGTTTTTCAAAATTTTCTAAAAACTCATCACCTTTTCCTAAAGCTAAATCTTTACTATAATAGCTCACAAAGCCAAACCAAAAACGCATAAAAGGGTCTCTAAAACGAAGCTTATTTTGAATACGATATGCTCGTTGCTCTTTAGGGAGCTTATGTTTAGGGTGTACACGTAGTGGAGACTCACGAGAATATTCTATTTGGAGTATATTTAGAGAAACAAGTTCATCTACAATCTTCTCTCCTGTGCTCTCACTTAATTTGGCTTTTCGCAGCACAGAATAAAACTTCCCATCACCACGTGCAACAGCAATAAGTAGTTCTTGATACGGTGTTTCAAACAAATAAGAGGGAGAGACAAAAGTTTGGAATTTTGTAAAATTATCTACAAAATTAAATTCAACCATGGAAAAAACACTATCAAAATAGTCCAATTGAATATCTTTTTCAACACCACCCAAAATTGAAAAATATTCAACCGCCTGTTCTAGTGAAAGATAAGAAAAATGTTGGTAAAATAGTTGAAATAACGTTTTAATAAAGTCCCTTTAAGATTATATACTTTATTTTATCAATATTTTTATAAAATTATGCTATGATTAATTATTAATCATCAAGAAAGCATTACATGGAAACATTTTTCACCACATCAGAAAAAATACAACATATTATTAAAAGTTTTAATTTAACAAAAACACTCTTTGTCTCTTCTATCCTTATCGGCGAAGCGTATACGGGGAAAAAGACACTGGTACGTTATCTTTTTCCTCATACACCTATAGTATCTGGCAACAATCAAAAAGAAGTAACAGAAGCATTGGAAAACTATGATGAAATCATTATCTGTGATTTTGAAAAACTTACCAATCAAAATATACTGGATTTTTCCAATAAACGTATTATTGCCACTGCAAATTATTTAGGAAATCCCAGTATTATTGATCAACTATTTGCTTTTATCTATACTATGCCCTCTCTAAAAGAGAGACCCGATGATGTAAAGTTTCTTCGTGACAATTTTATAAAAGAGGCACAGTCTACACTGATGATAGAAGAGAACGATATTGATCAAAAATCTATACCATTAAACCTAACCAGCAACAGTAAAAGTCTTAAAAAATCAATCTATCAACATCTTGCAAAACATACAATGAACATAGACGATATACAGGAGATACTCTACAAATATCTCTATACACATTTTGAAGGAAACAATAATTACAGGAAACATTTAGGCATTTATGAAATACCTCTTATTCAAGCTGGTTTGAAAAAATATGGATCGCAACTGCAACTTTCACAGGCATTGGGTATCAATAGAAACACTTTAAGAAAAAAAATATATGAACATCATATTGATTAGGCAATTACTATGCATATAAATTTTGAATCTTTTGTTGAATGGGACAACAGTCCATTTATTCTTTTCAATAATTTAGGGAAAATTATTTATCTCAATAATGCTGCAGAAATATTATTTGGATATACATCAAAAAAAGAACTTTACAATATCGCACTCTTCAATGCACCACAAAGTTTTGGATACAAAACTACCACACTTTCACTTTCGTACGATTCTTTTGCGTTCTATGCAATTACAGTTGGCTATGAGAACGAAGAGCAACTCTCTCTACGTATGTATAATGCTCCTCGTTTAGAGATAGCATCCAAAGCAGAAACAAAGAAATTAATTGCAACAGATATCAATATTTTACTTGAAGCAAACATTGCATTATTTAAAACAAAAAACAGTAACAAGCTACAACTACTAGTTGATCAAGACTTGCCTCCTTTTAAAATTGATCAAAACAATTTTTCCAAACTTTTACGAAAAACACTAAATACATTTAGATCATCTGATTCTATTGATATCAGTCTAAAACTTCTGATTGGACAACATGTTATTATAGAAAACAAAAAAGAATCTATTGTTCAACTTAGCATCAAGGCAAATGGACGCTATACAGATGAAGACAAAGAGATAACCTCTCTTGCCTCCTTAGGCCAAATAAAATGTATCACAAAAGAAAATGCAATTACACTTGAAATTCCACTTATTAAGTAAAACAAACCATCTTATTGATGAAAAATTAATCACCTCATTCATTTAAATACCTCACATTCATGTTATTATCTTTTCTGTAAAATACTTTTAAAGGAAATAGCATGAAATTAAAATTTTCAGCTCTTATGGCGTTATTCTTGCCTATTTTTGCCATGGCAAAAGACAAACTGGATACGGGCGATACTGCATGGATGATGATGTCTACAGCATTAGTGCTACTTATGACACCAGCGGGTTTGGCGCTCTTTTATGGTGGCATGACTCGTTCCAAAAATGTTCTTAACACTTATGCTATGGTAATGGGTGCATTTGTACTTGCATTTATAGTATGGATCATAGCAGGCTACTCTATTGCATTTGGTACAAATGAGAGTGCATCACTTCAAACATTCTTTGGTGGCTTTGGCAATGTAATGTTAAACGGTATTAGCTGGAAAGATTTAAGCGGTACTTATCCTACTTATGTATTTATTGCATTTCAAGGTACATTTGCAGCTATTACTATTGCCATTGCTTCTGGCTCAGTTATTGGACGTATGAAGTACTCAACGTGGATGGTTATCGTAGCTCTTTGGGGTCTTGTAGTTTATGCTCCCATTGCTCACATGGTATGGGGTGCTGGTTCAGGAGAATTCTTTGCAGATGGTATAACCAAAATGCATGGTGGACTTCTTATTGATCTTGGAGCACTTGACTTTGCAGGTGGAACAGTAGTACACATGAACGGTGGTTTGGCTGGTCTTATTCTTGCCATTTTAGTAGGAAAAAGAAATGGTTACCTCAAACAAGCTATAAAACCTTACAGTATCCTATTTACAGCAGCAGGTGCTGCTCTACTATGGTTTGGCTGGTATGGATTTAATGCTGGTTCTGCATTTGGTGCAAATGCCGTTGCAGGTGTAGCTCTTCTTACTACTACTATTGCAACAGCTGCTGCCGGTATGGCTTGGATGCTTATAGAGTGGTTTATCTTCAAAAAACCTACACTTCTTGGTATTGCATCTGGTATTGTAGCTGGTCTTGTTGCCATCACTCCTGCAGCTGGATTTGTCTCTATTTATGGTGCCTTTATTATAGGTATTGGTGGCTCAGTGATTGGTTTCTTCGGTGTTGTTACATTGAAAAAAATATTCAAATATGATGACTCTTTAGATGCATTTGGTATCCACTTTTTAGCTGGTCTCTGGGGAGCCCTTATGACAGGTGTTCTTGCACTTAATGACAAAGAACTTCTTTGGGATGGTCCACTAAAAGAGTCTGGTGACAGAATGGGTCAATTTATAGTACAACTTGAGTCTGTAGGTGTAACAGCTGCTTGGACACTCATTGGTACCATTGCAGTATATTATGTAGCATCAGCCCTAACTGGTGGAGCTAGAGTAGATGAAGAGACTGAGTACAATGGTCTTGATGAATCTATACATGGAGAGACTGTAACAAATGCCTAAAGGCATTTGTTATACAATACATTAATTAAAGGAGTTGTAAAATGAAAAAAATTGAAGCAATCATCAAACCATTTAAACTAGAAGATGTCAAAGAGGCATTAGTTGAAGCAGGTATTGAAGGTATGACTGTATCTGAAGTAAAAGGATACGGAAGACAACAGGGGCACTCAGAGCTCTATAGGGGGGCTGAGTATGTGGTGGAGTTTATTCCTAAAATCAAGATAGAAATCGTTGTAAGTAATGATGACTATGCACAAAAAGCAATAGATGCTATCTCAAATGCTGCCAAAACTGGTAAAATCGGTGATGGTAAAATATTTGTAAG
>JALVXW010000030.1 GCA_027038155.1 Sulfurovum sp. | reverse complement strand
GTTGACATAGAGGATACTTCAGAGGAGAACCTTGAAGAAGATATAACTATAGACATAGAGAAGATAAGCCAAACTATTGGTATCTCTACAGACGACTATAGACTCTTTTTTGATGAATTTATAGATACTGCTTTCTCTTTGGAAGAGGATTTGCGTAGCACCCATGAAGAGAACTATAAAAATGGTATCACTACACTCTCCTACTTGAGTGACGCCCTCCATCTACCAATGCTACAAAAAGCCATTACCGATATTGACAGACAAAAGGGTGAGATGAAAACAGCCTCCATAGATACCTTTTATCGTATGCTCTCAACCCTATCTACAGAAAAGTCAAAAACAATAGATACAGAGAGTGCCAAAGAGGAAAATGCAACAATAGAACTCTTTGATGATATACCGCTTATAGATTCAAAAGAAGAGAGCAAAGAAGAGGTAACAGAAGAGACAAAACCAAGCCATGCAGGAGGCTTTGGTTCACTTTCCCTTGAAGAGGTGCAACCTATACATTTTAATTTCAAACTAGAAGAGGCAGCAGAAGATCTCTCGTTGCCTGTTGAACTCATTGAAGAGTTTGTGCAAGATTTTATCGAACAAGCACATAGTGAAACCAAAAAAATGCTTGAAGCCTATGAAGCTGGTGATTTGGAAACCATACAAAAGATTGGGCATCTGCTTAAGGGGGCTTCAAGTAATCTTAGAATTAATACCCTCTCTGAAACACTTTACAATATTCAATTTTGTGAAGATCCAAACAACCTAGAAGCGCTCATTAAAGATTACTGGGGTCATTTCTTGGCTTTTGAAAAACAGATTAACATCATATCCAATCAATAAAAGGAACAGATAATGACAATACGCAACAGACTCAAATTCGTTGGACTTATACCTATTACTTTACTCATACTGCTTTCAAGTTATTTTTTTATAACTTCTTATATTAATTACGAAAAAGCACATGCACTTCAAACTACTTTGCAAAACAATGCCGTTTTAAATAAAACACTTGTCCATATAGGCAAAGAGCGTGGACTCACTTCGCTCTACTTGGGTAGTGACAAAAAAGAGTTTAAAGACTCTCTTTTTCAGCAAAGAAAAGTTGTAGATGCTACATTTAAAAATTTAAAAAGTAAACTCAAAACAGGAAATAAAGCATATCTTCCATCTGTACTTCAATTTTTTAATGAAAATATCCAAAATCAAACCAATAGATACCAAAAACTGCTATCAAAAACCTCTACCCTCTCAGAGGTTAGAAAAATGGTTGATAGTGGAAATCCCGACTTTAAAACAGTCTTTTTTGACAAATACACAAGCAATATTGCAACACCTATCTTAACAAATCTTCTTATCATTAAAAATTATACGTTAAATAGTGAAATCTCATCTCTTATTTCAACACTCTCTCAAATCTATATCGCAAAAGAGAACAGTGGTCTAGAGAGAGGATTTGTCTCATACTTTATGAACAAAAAACTCCCTATGTCATTTGAAGAGATCTCTCTTTGGAACAAATTTAAAGCAAAGGCCACTCTTTTTGATATCAAAGAAATAGCAGATTCCACATTAGCAAACAAACTTTCTGGTATATTCTCTAGCAACACAGCAAGAAACACACTCAATGAACTGGAAATGACCTCATCAGCAATCCAAACAGATGTACATGATGGCCATTATACAAAAGAAGCAATAGATTGGTTTACCCTACAGACACATAAAATTACACTGCTCTCCAAAGCTGAGCTTGTGATTTCCAATACTCTATGGGAAAAATCTGATGCATTTCTTCAAAAACAGCTTCTCCTTCTTTCTATAGCTGCAGCTATTTGGTTGATCAGTTTTATCTTGGGATACCTAGGATACATCACCAGTCGAGATATTACACGAAACATTAAAGAGCTTGAAGATGTACTCAATAAAGCCGTAGATGAGATGAAGGCCAACGAAGAGAATGTCAGTGATGCGACACTGATGATTGAAAATATCAACCTTGATACCCACGAGGGTACAAAAGAGGCCTACAAATTCCTTGATTCTCTAGTAGATACAGCCAAAGAAGATAAAATGACTGCACTTCAAGCCAATGAAGCCAAATCACTCTTCCTTGCCAACATGTCACATGAAATTCGTACACCACTCAATGGAATTGTTGGGTTTACAGAGATTTTACGCAGTACTGAGCTCACAGAAGAGCAAAGTGAATTTTTATCTATTATTGACAAGAGTTCAGAAAACCTACTTAGTATTATCAATAATATTCTTGACCTTTCAAAAATTGAAAGTAACAAAATTGAAATTGAAAATATTATATTTGATGCAGAGGAGGAGTTTGAATCTGCTGTTGAAACCTATGCAGTTGCTGCCACAGAAAAAAATATTGACCTCAACTTCTATATGGATCCACACATTGCACCCAAACTCAAAGGTGACCCAACAAAAATCAAAGAGATTGTCATCAACCTACTCTCAAATGCCATCAAATTTACCTCTTACGGGGGAGAGATTAATGTTGAAATTACCAAAATAAAAGATGAGCACGAAAACAGTCGCATCAAATTCCTTGTACAAGACAATGGTATAGGTATGACCAAAGAGCAACAGTCTCGTATCTTTGATGCCTTCTCACAAGCAGATGTATCAGTCACCAGAAAGTATGGAGGAACAGGACTTGGGCTTACTATCTCTAGCCAATTTGTTGAACTCATGGGTGGTACACTTGAGCTTGAAAGTGCCAAAGATCATGGAACTGTCTTCTACTTCTCACTCCCAATAGAGGAAGTTGCCTCATCAGAAGCTGACTATGCAAATGTCTTTAGTGAACTGACTATCGGTAAATACGAACAGGAGATTCCATCTAAATTAGATAACTATCTTGCTGAATATATGAAATATTTTGGGCCAACAGTAAAATATTTTGAATCCGTAAGAGAGCTCAAAGAGCTTGAAAAACATCATGTATGCAAAAACTACTGGTTAGATATAGACAAAACACAACAAAACATTATGGATGCTGTAGAGCATATGGACAAATCCAAACTTATTGTAATGGCAAATATTACAAGCCGTAACAAGATTGAAGCACTTGGCATCTCTCAACAAAATGTTATCTTTAAACCAGTAACACTTTCTAAACTTAGAACCATACTCAATACTACTTCGCATGGTCTAGATATATCTATCAATGAACCTATTGTCCCACAAGCAACCACTTTTGACGCACATGTACTTGTAGCAGAGGATAATATTATTAACCAAAAACTTATCAAACGTATTTTAGAAGAGCATGGCATTACTGTTGATATCGCCAACAATGGTCTTGAAGCATTTGAAAAACGTCGTGCGCATACCTATGATCTACTCTTTATGGATATCCAGATGCCTGTGATGGATGGGATTGAAGCCACCCATGAGATACTTGACTACGAAGAGGATGAAGAGGTTAAACATACCCCTATTGTTGCACTCACTGCAAATGCACTCAAGGGTGACAGAGAGAGATTCTTGACAGAGGGAATGGATGAGTATATCACAAAACCTATTGAGACGACTGAACTTCTCTATATACTCAATAAGTTTTTATCTCATAAAACAGATCACACCAATACTCCTACAGAGAGCCAAAAAGAGGTCTCTGAAACAAAAGAGTCTATAGAAGAAGAGAAACAGAATCTCCCAGAAGAGATAACTGTAGATACTGTTCAGGAGTTAGATGAAATTCCCCTAATAGAAACATCTACCGATACCGTATCCGAAAAAGAAGAGGTAGAGATGATTGATTTATCACTTGATGCACCATCTAGTGACGAAAAGAAGATACTCATCGCCAAAAATTATGCATTAACACAAAAACTTCTTGCAAAAGTACTCTCGAACCTTGGGTATGACTACGATACACTTGATGAGTCAGAAAAGATTGAAGATAAACTCTCTACAGATAGATACGATATTGTATTTACCGATGAGATATCTGCCAACCACATAGATAACCACAACGATAACGTAAATATTGTAATCCTCTCAAAAGGTATTACAAAAGATGAAATTAAAAATATGATTAAAAAGTATAGAGGATAATCAAGCATGGCACTAAAAGTATTACTTATTGATGATGATTTTATCAACAGAAAACTACTGCAGACACTCCTAAAAAAGCATGAGAATGTCAAAGATATTGTAGAGGCAGAAAATGGTTCAGACGCACTCAACAAACTAAAGACAGAGAGTGGTATCAACCTTATCTTACTGGATATTATGATGCCCGTTCTTGATGGTATAGAGTTTTTGAAAATTTTTAGATCCGATATGGTCAATGCACATATTCCTGTTATTGTTCTCTCCACAGATGATACACGCAAAACAGAAGTGTTTAATAATGGAGGCAATGACTTTTTGCGAAAGCCTATTAAAGAGGAGGATCTTTTTAGGAAAATAGCACAATGGACTTAAGAATTAAGAATTAAGAATTAAGAATTAAGAATT
>JALVXW010000029.1 GCA_027038155.1 Sulfurovum sp. | reverse complement strand
GTCCCTTTTGAAGTGTTGATTTTAGCGTATTGGTATGTTTTCATGACATCTTCAGGGATGTCGTATCTTTTTGATTGTTTTCCAAACATGTGTGTTTAGTCCTTCTATAGTTAATTTAAAGTATAATTATACCACTAAAACATAAGGGTAGTTAAATATGGAATTGTGTGTTGCACTGGATTTGCCCTCAGCAGAAGAGAACTTAGCTCTAGCAGCGTCACTTAAAGGGTATGATCTCTGGATGAAAGTAGGGTTTCGTGCCTATATTCGTGATGGTAAAGCATTTATTGAAGCTCTTAAAGCGATGCATCCTGATTTTAAAATCTTTCTTGATTTAAAACTCTATGATATACCCAACACCATGGCAGATGCTGCCGAGGAGATAGCCAAACTGGGAGTTGATATGTTTAACATTCATGCCAGTGCAGGACCGGTAGCTATGAAAACGGTCATGGATAGACTCTCAACGTACAAAAAACGCCCTTTGGTTTTGGCAGTAACCGCCTTAACCTCCTTTGATGAAGCCAATTTTCAAGCCATATATGAAAAGAGCATTAACGAAAAAGCAGCGCAGTTTGCTAAAATGTCTTATGAGAATGGTTTAGATGGTGTGGTCTGTTCGAGTTTTGAGAGTCGTGCGATTAAAGATGCCACCTCTGACACATTTTTAACGCTCTCTCCTGGCATTCGACCATTTGGAGAAGATGCAGGAGACCAACAAAGAGTCGCCACACTCGAAGTTGCCAACAAAGAGGGAGTGGACTACCCTGTGGTAGGTCGTCCTATCTACAAAGATAAAAATCCACAAGCTAAGGTAGAGGAGATTTTGGAGGTCATAAAGAGCCTCTAGGACTGCTACTTTCCAATCTCATGTTTGGTTTTGGTCATGTGTAGTGCTTTTTGGGTGCCTTGCATCATAAAGTACATGCCTGTGGCAAAGAGTGCCAATATAATAAGCGGTGCAAATTTTTGAAACATCTATATTTTCCTGTTTTTTTAATTTTCTAGTGATATATTAACATCTTTTTTGGTTATTTTTAGATAGAATTAAAAAAATATAATATAATGATGGAGAATAGTATGGGGAAAGGCAAAGATATTAAGTTGGTAAAAGAGCTTATTTTTGGAGATGATATTCAAAAAATTGAAAAACGATTTGATAAGATTACTGCACAATTGGAGAGCATGGAACATAGACATCAAGAGGAGTTTAAGGCAGTAAAGCAAACACTTTATAAAATAGATGAAAACCAAAAAAAATTAAAAAAAATAATTGACAATAAAACCAGTGAGTTGCACATAGGTATTGTACATCATCAAAATAGATTAAAAACATATATTGAAGAGACAGATGCCCAGATAGAACAGATGAAGAAAAGTGCATCTGAAAATATAAATATCTTAAAATCCGAAATGGTCATGCTGATTGAGTCTAAACTTCATAGTGTAGACAGGACAAAAATCTCACATGAACAGATGGCAGATATCTTCTCCTCTTTGGCAAAAGAGTTGGCTCCTGCACCAAAAGAGAAGAAGCATCGTATATAAATGTCTGATATTTCCGAAAAAAGTGAACTAGAGGCACTTAAAGCTTTACTGTTTGAAGATGAGTTTCAACACCTAGAAAAGATAACATCCAAATTGCAAACTTTGGAGACAGAGACAAAGAGTACAGATGAGATTACACAGATTGTCTTAAAGCACTTTGATGATATTTTACTCAAAAAATTAGCACAGAAAGAGAGTAAAACGATTGAAGTTTTGTCTCAATATCTCTCTAAGATTATTGCAAAGAGTGCTTCAGGGAACAAATTGGAATTGAGTTATGCACTACAAAGCACTATCGCTTCTGTTCTCTCCAAAGAGGTAGAGAACAACAAAGAGAAGATGATTGACGCACTCTATCCGATTTTGGGTGGAATGATCTCTAGGTATGTAGCCCAAGCCATTAAAGAGATGATGGATAGCATCAATGAGAAGATAGAAGATGGTTTTTCGCTTAATAAATATAAACGCAAGGTCAAAGCTAAAGTGAGTGGGGTAAGCGAAACAGAACTGTTGCTTGAAGAGAGCAGTGATGCAACCATCTACTCTCTTTTTGTTATTCACAAAAAGAGTGGACTGCTTATTGCCGAAGCAAATTTGGAAAACAAAGAGATAGGTGACCCACATATGGTTGCCTCTATGGCGAGTGCGATAAAAGACTTTATTAATGACTGGATACAAAACCATGAAGAGGAGTCCTCTGTACAGCTTGTAAGCTACGGAAAAGAGACACTCTACATAGAGAGTGCAGGTTCGGTCTATATTATCGCTTTCTTAAATGCAGAGCCTGACTATGAACAGCGTTCCGAGATTAACACTTTTTTTGCACATTTGGTCAAGAGGTATAGCCGTTTTTTCCAAACATTCAATGGAGACGACAGTGCACTTGAAGTCAAAATACTCTCTCAAAAGATGCAAGCGTTTATAGATGCACAACGTAAAACATCGCCTCAGACTAAAAAAGAGAAAAAGAGTATGGCAAAATATCTCGTTTGGCTTTTGGCTTTTGGGGCTCTTTTTTATGTGTATATCCAAGTAGAACAGTACTATGCCAACTATCGTTTGGAGCAGTCTCTTTTGCAAAAAACAGGTGCACAGATTCGCGTTACACAAGAAGAGGATACTTTGCAACTCTGGGGAGAACTCTCTTCTATGGAGCAATTTTATACGATTGAGCGTATAATGAAAGGTAAAAAGTTTATCAATAGATTAGAGATGCCTGTTGAAGAGATAGACCATAAAATCTCAACCTTGCAAAAAGAGATAGAAGAGCTAAAAGTGCTCTATAGTGAGAAAAAATCAATAAAAGGAGCATTGAAATGATTAGAAAAAAGATACTCCTTTTAGGAGATTTTAACGTAGGAAAAACCAGCCTTATCAGACGCTATATCGATAAGACATTTAGTGAAAAGTACCTTACTACCATAGGGGTAAAGATTTCAAAAAAAGAGATTGAACTCAATCATGAAATCTATGAGATGCTTATCTGGGATATTGAGGGAGCAACACCTCAGAAATCTATCCCTCAAAGCTACTATAATGGTGCTTCAGGTGCCATATTTGTTGCAGATATAAGCAGAAGTGATACCATAGAAGGATTAGATGCACATATTCAAACTTTTAACTATCTTAACCCCGATAGACCCTATGTGATTGCCTATAACAAAATTGACCTTCTCAATGAGGAGCAACAAAAAGAGCTACCAAATAGGCATAACGCTTTTTTTACCTCGGCAAAAACAGATACACAGGTAGAGGAGCTATTTACACACCTTGCACAGGAGATTTTTAATGACTAATATACAAGCCGTACTTAATGCTATTTTGTCTAAAAATATTTTTGAATATCTACTTATTGATAAAGCGTTCACTATATCACGTACCTCTTTGGGGGTACTTAAATATATGGATAGTATCCCCAAAGAGGGAGAGAGTGTACTCAAACATATCCCTGAATTTTCAGGCTATGAGGAGATAATAGAAAAAGCATTTACCTTTAAAGATTTCTCTTATCAGTTTAAAACAGTCCACAAAAATGGGTATTATGTCAATATTTCTATTGATCACTATGATGAAAAGACGGCATTGGTTTTGTTTCAAAACATTACTGAAGTGACACAATCGCAACAGAAACTGTTGCAATACAGTAATGAGACTACTTTACTCTATAGTGCCCTACAAAAGATTATAGACCAACAAAACACCCTTTTGTTTTTGGTAGATTCCCAAGATAAAATAGAGTTTGCCAATCAAAAATGTATAGAGTATTTTAAAGCCAAAGATTTAAATGAACTTCAAACTATGGACTTAAAACTCTATCACTATTATGACCCTGCACTTAAGAGTTATTATGAACTTTTTAAACGTATTAAAGATGAAGAGACACATATTGCAATAAATGATGATATATTTATTGTGCATGCAACATGTATAGAGTCAACGTTTACACTCTTTACCCTTTCGGAGGTTACCAATATCTACAGGAAGAAAAAAAGTCTGGAAGTAGAAGTCCAATTGGATACATTGACAAATATTTATAATAAAGCCTATTTTGAAAAGAGACTTGAAGAGGAGTTAATCTCCAGCAGACCATTTGCATTGGTTGTAGTGGATATTGATGACTTTAAAAAGATTAATGATACCTTTGGGCATCAAGCAGGAGACACTGTTTTACAGGAGTTTAGCTTATTGCTCAAAAATAATCTTAGAGAGAGCGATATTCTGGCACGTTGGGGAGGCGAGGAGTTTCTTATATTACTTAAAGGTGCCAACGAAGCGATTGCTACACAAAAAATAGAAAAGTTACGTCAAGAAGTTGAAACATTTGATTTTACCAAAGTAGGGCACCTGAGTGCTAGTTTTGGTATCGCCTGCAAAGAGGAGAGTGACGATGATGAGAGTTTGCTACTGCGGGCAGATAAAGCCCTCTATGAAGCAAAGCATCAAGGAAAAAACAGAGTGGTAGTAAAAAAAATTAAAAAAATAAATATATAAAAAAA
>JALVXW010000028.1 GCA_027038155.1 Sulfurovum sp. | reverse complement strand
AACTCAACACAAAACTCAACAGTTCGATGATGCAACTCTTTGCAGTAGTGGAGAACTACCCAGCGTTAAAATCGTCAGAGCACTTTTTGCAGTTACAGGCTCAACTAGAGGGGAGTGAAAACCGCATTAACATCACACGCATGATGTTTAACGATGCAGTAGGTGCGTACAACAGTGCCATACGAAAAATGCCTCATAAGTTTATCGCCAATGCGATGGGGTTAAAAAAGCGTGCCTATTTTAAGGCAGAGAAACAAGCCCATACGAAATTGAATGTGGAGATGTAAAAATGAGAATGATAATCATAGGGTTAATGGTGTTTTTTCTCGTAGGCTGTGAGAGTAAAAAAGAGTCAGTAGAGGAGCAAAATAGCATTGGAAATATCATCATAGATGATGCACTGGTCGTACTTGATAATGATAAAGTGATGAAGCAATACAGAGAGTTTAATCAGCATCTGTTAGATAGTTTTGATATCGATTTTAGAACCATCACGACCAATGATGAGGGTGATATTGACCTTTTTGCCAACAGAGAGTTTAAAAGGCTTCAAGAAAAGAGTAGAAGCCACTCAGGAAAAGCGATACTTATGGTAATCAATCCTTTGCAAGACAAAGTAAGACTCGAAGTATCTATGGCACTAGAGCCTGTCTATACGGATGCTTTTGTCTCCTACATAGAGCGAAAGGGGTTTGTGCCATACTTTCGTAATGACACCATAGCCGATACCATCTATATGGCAACAGAACTCATCTCCGATAGAGCCTATGAAGCACAGCGTGGAAAAGCGTTTATGCCCCCTATGCAGAGTAAGTCCATAGGTGCAGGGGCAAAGACCAAGGCAGACATTGGCAAAAAGAATTTACATGAGAAAAAGGGTGATAATGTACTCTCTTTAGGTAGCGACAGACCTATGGAGGTACTCAAAAAGTATCTCGCCTCTTTAAAAGCTCACAATAGCAATCCAAACTTAGATATCTTTACCGATGCAACCAAAGCGTTTTTTGCCAAACATACTGTCACAGAGCCAAACCAAGACAATGAAGTACGCTTTTTAACCCCATGTATGGAGAGCAAAACGGTGAAGTATGCAGTAGATGGCAGGCATGCAGTTGCACTCAACGACCCTGTCAATCAACGTAAGTGTACCCCGCACTTTTTCAAAAAAGAGCAGGGAAAATGGAAGTTAGATATCGCCACAATGGCACAGGTGTTGCGTTTTAATACATCGATGGATTGGCACTTTGATTTACAAGAGAGACTCAAAGGTGAAGCGATGTATTATGCTTTTGCCTTTGATGGGTATGGATTTGATGGCAATGGCTACCCACGCAAATATAAAAAAGATGCCAAATGGGATAAATATCGCTGGAAATATACTTGTGGTGGCTACTATCACCCTGGAGAGAGAAAAGAGGATGCTCACTGTTGGATTAAGTATGTCTTGCCTGGTGGAGCAGCAGATGTGCGTCTGGGGCTTGAGGGTATGGATAAGATTTATGGATTTGGCGAAGGTGCTAGGCGTAAAGAGAATGCAACGATTGATGAATTGATAGACTATCTTAACAGTGTACCACGTGGAGGTGTGGCAACAGTTATTATAGAGCATTATTATATTAACGGTAAAGAGGTGCACAGATTTGATGATATTTTAAAGCCAGATGTTGAGGTGCGTTATGAGACAAGACGGGGGATAGCACCATAGGAGTCCACATATGACACAACTACTTTTATTTGCTTCATTGCTTTTAATCCTAAGCTATGGCTATAGTGGAGATGCTTCGTGCGGTGGTGGATGTGGTGGAGATTGATATTTTTGCTATACTGTTACAAAAACATACTATGAGGAAAAAAATGAAAAAACTATGGCTAATGATGATGGGAGTGTTGCTTTTTGCATCGCTACAGGCAAAAGAGATACAAGACCCCTATAAAGATATTGAGTATTTTGTACTCAACAATGGTATGCAGGTCTATCTGTTAAGTAATGAAAAAGCGACCAATACCAATATCTCTATGAGTATCAATGTAGGTTTTGACATAGAAGATGACAATACTTATGGATTGTCTCATCTTGTGGAGCATATGATATTTAGAGACAAACGTGTGCCCCATAGAGACTATCTTGACTATATGAAAGATGAGGGTGCAAGCTATGTCAATGGTTATACGAGCAGGTATAAGACGGAGCTTGTGACTAAAATTGACAGTAACAAATCCTACTGGGTGGTCAAAACTTTTGCCAAGATGATTTTTGACAAAGAGGTAGATGAGGTAGATATTGAGGTAGAGAAGGGTGCAGTACAGGTAGAGATAGGAGATGGGGCATGGTATGATAGGTTTGCACCTCTGTTCCAGGGTTTAGGCAAGCTTGCACCGCCAAGAGAGACGATATTTAATACACACTTTGGGTTAAAACCTCTCAAAGATTTGCCCAGCTATTTTGTAGAAAAAAGCAACAATAAAAAATTTACACTAAAAGAGGTGATGCAGCACTACCATACCTACTATTATCCTGCCAATATGATACTCAAAGTTGCAGGCAACTTTGATGTAGCCAAAATGAAGCAGTTGATTCAAAAGAGCTATGGGACAATAGATATAAAAGGAACGGCACGTACACACAAACCTAAAAGAGATGCCAAATTAAGCCATAGGCCCTACCGTTTTTTTCGTAATGGTCTATTTAAAAACTATGGCTACATAGGTACGCAGTACCTATTTGATGATTGCCAAAAGCATATTATTTTAACGGCATTTATGGATTTTGCTGCTAAAAAAATACAACAAAAACTCAGAAACAAAGCAGGCAAAAGCTATACAGTCTCTACCTACAGTAACAACTCGCGTGGTGCAGGTATTGTAGCAGTATCGTTTGATGGGTTACATGATGATTTTGATGAGAATATCAAGATAGTCAAAGAGACCATTAAATCGTATGTGTCACACATGGATGAGAGTATGATACAAGAGGCACTAGATGAGTATGGTAAACGTTACAGTGCCGTAGAGTATGACAGTGACTCTTTAAGTAATCGTATAGATAAAGCGGAGCATATGCGTAGTGACCACCATATAGCAAACCATACACATTATGATTTTTTTAAGAGCATCACGCCCCAAAAGTTTAGAAAGGTGCTTGTAGAGACTTTTATTCCTGAAAACAGTTATGAGAATATCTGTAGAGACTACTATCTTTTTAAGGGTGATAGTGTGATTTTGGGCTTTGTTGTTCTCTTTATGGTGTTGTTTTTCTACTTTAGATTTAGCCACTATATGTTTGCATTAAGAGGCGTAGGCTATAGCAAAAGAGATATTATTTTTTCAGAACGTATTGCCAATAGATTGTGTGGTTTTATGGTGTTTATGTTTATTACATTTGCAGCAGGAATGCTTTATGACTGGATAGTCTATTTGGTGTTACATTTTATGATGCATGACTCAAACTATCTTCGTAGTTTGGATTTACCATATAGTTTTTTTGTAGATCTGATAGAGAACATTATGCCTATTGTGTTGATGCTTGCTATATATAGATGGCTGGTACGCTACCATGCACGTATTGATGTTACCTCTCAAAGAGTCTATATTGTGGGAAGTAAGCCTGTGGTTATAGAGAAGAGTGATGTGCTTGCACTCAATGTTGTGCCATGGAGGCTAAGAGATATTTTTGGTAATTATGGATGTATGTTGTTTTTCTGGAAGCCACTGCTGAAGATAGAGACCAAAACAGATAGCTACCATATACGCAGTAGTGACGCAACTGCACTTAAAAATGTTTTGATGCAACGTTGGATAGAGGTAGGTTAACCTAAATAAGATAGACTTTTATCTAAAAATAACGAAGGACGTATGATGAAAAAATTATTACTCATAGCAGGATTACTAACTACAGCACTCTTTGCAGAGTTTAAAACAGTGGATGTAGATACATTTGAAAAGCTAATGGCAAAAGGGTATCCGACGATAGATATACGTACACCAATGGAGTGGAAGCAGACAGGCATCATAAAAGGTGCACATAAAATGATGTTCTTTGCCCCTAACGGACAGCCAGACTTGGCAGGATGGTTTTTTGAACTTGGGCATCTGGTCAAAGACAAAAAAGAGCCCATACTCATCTACTGTGCCCATGCAAACCGTTCCAATGTATTGGGTAAAGGACTTTCTCAGATGGGTTTTGAACATGTCTATGAGCTTAAAGATGGCATAGAAAATGGCTGGATCAAAGCGGGTAAGAAGACAGTGAAATAGTTGTCATTGACATAATACACCAAATGGTATATAATGCAGTTATATGTTAGGGAGGTGTGTCGTGTCTAAAGTACAAACAAGTCTTCGCCTAGAGGAGAAAACCTTTACCGAGGCAAAAGAGATTCTCTCTTCTTTGGGGATGAATTTTACAGAGGCTGTAAATATATTTGCATCTATGGTTGTACAGGAGAAGGGGCTTCCTTTTGCTGTGAAAATGTATGACTACCCTGCAATATCTTACGAGGAAGCCAAAGCAAAAGTAGAAAAATCTATTCAAAATATTACATCTGAAAGTGGTGTATCCTCTAAAG
>JALVXW010000027.1 GCA_027038155.1 Sulfurovum sp. | reverse complement strand
CCCATTTTATGCATCAGGTCATAATACGCTTTGTCATTGTTGACCGCTACCACTTTTTGTACACCATACTCCTTTGCCTCTATACACTTTACAATATTTTTTTCATCATTGTGTCCTGCGGCAATAATCATATCGGCGTTCTTTAATCCCTCCTCTTCAAATAGACGATGGTCTTCATAGGCTACATTGATAATAGTTGCTTTTCCCTGTAAGAGTTCTGAAGCTGTTTTACAATGATCTATATCTTTTTCAATCATTTTAATATCAAGATTTTTATCTAAAAGAGCTTTTGCAATTTTCTGAGCTAATGTATTGGCACCAAATATCACAATCTTTTTAATAGATGTCGGCATCTTTTCATCCAGCTTCTCTGATATCTTCTCAATACTTTCAATAGAACCAAAAAGATAGACAAGATCATCTTTTTGTATAGCAGTTTCTATGGTAGGAATAAAAAACTCTTTATCTCTCTCTATCCCTACAATAGAGACATTTTCATTGACCAATTCTTCTACCTTGTAAAGCATCTGTGCATCATACTGCACCTTGATTGAGATAAGCTTTTGTTTGGTCTGATGAAACATTTTGACATTATTGGCTTTAGGAAAAGTAAAAAGTGCTTTAACTTTATTGGCTGTAGTAATATCGGGAAAAACGGCATAATCAATAGAGAGTTTTTTAAGGACATGACTCTTTAAAAAACCATCATTTTTCAGTCTAATGATCTTTCGTTTTACTTCCACAACATCTTCTACAATAAGTGTAGAAAGCAAATTAGCTTCATCTGAATCTGTCACAGCAATAAACAAATCAACCGTATCAAGATTGAGTGTTTGGTAGGTTTTTGGGTTTTCAATATCTCCATAAATCACCAAAATATCAATATCTTCATCTAATGTATTAAGTTTATTCATATCTTTGTCAATCACAATCACATTATGTTTAAATGAGAGTGTCTGTGCCAAAGAATATCCGACAGTTCCTGCACCTGCAATAATAATATCCATATTGATTCATCCCTTAGGTATAAAAAGAGTACTCTTTTACAACTTTAATATCACTTTTTTTATCAACATGGGTTTCATTAAATCTGTTCCATCTAAGTTAACCGCTTGGGCACACTCTTTCTTTGCCAACTGTACATAGAAACTCACCATAATTGTGTCTTCTTTTTTTAACAGTGGTGTTTTATAGTGTAATATTTTAGTCTCTTTGGCTGCAAGATTATGGATTTTCCCAGCTGTTGCATGGTATGGTATGACAATGGCTTTCCCCTCTTTTGTAAAACTAGCAGCAAAATAACCCTGTTTGTCTTCACTTGGGTCTGTCTGATAGTTTTTCCATAGTATCTTATTTTTTCTACTGATTTCTATTTTAAGATACTTAGCTCTGGCTGACTGAATAATGAGAGGGTGTGGCATTTTATTGTGCATGATAATTTTTAAGCTGTTACCCTCTGCCGTAACATTGATATCAACACCTTTTTTGCGAAATGATGCATCATGAATTCCTAAAAACTTATGACTGGCATGATGCATTCTTGCTCTCTTATTGATCTTGTCAGCACCTCCCTGCAGTTCTGGCATATGGCACCTGATGCATGCTTCACTGTTTTGCCCCTCACGCATAGCATGAAAAATAGTCACATTGTTTTCATTGAGTTTGTGAGAATGGCACCCCATACAGACTTTTTTGGCATAAATGGGATTTTTTACAGAGGAGTGCTTATCGTTATGATCAGGGTTTTCAAGCCTGCCATATAAAGAGGGTTTGTAGTTCTCTGCCTGTTTTGCTTTTACATTTATATTAAATCTATGTGCTTTTTTTACATAAGCTATAGTATGACAAAAGTAACAACTTACTGCATCGGTATGTGTTTTATTGTTTTTATCGGGTCTGGCTTTTCCTGTAACAATATCTTTAAGATTATTTGCCATGGGCATATGACAGGTAGCACAGTCATACTTTTTAACACTGACTTTATCTGCAATTTTACGATGCAAGGTATCATTAAAGTACCCATGTGAATGGTAAGAACTTTGATACTCCTCATAGATTTTTTCATGACACTCGCTACAAGAGTAATTGTCTTTATATTTATCTTTAGCTTGAAGAGAAGAGAAAAATACCAAAAAAAATGAAATGCAGATCCAAAAAAGAGTTGTTTGTTTCATGAAACCAAAACCTTAGGTAACTTATTGAAAAAATCCAAAGATTATCTCAATAAATCACCCCCTCCAAAAGGAGAGAGTAAAATTTGATTACGCACCAGGAACGTGTTGTCTATGCTCAACAGAGTAGGTAAATGTAGGTGTTGTTAAGTTTTCAATATACTTAACAAATTTACCAGTTTCAGACTCATAGATACCAATTCTACCTGTTGTCCACTCTGAAATCATAGTCCATTTACCATGGTTAGCAGGTTCAGCATGTAGTAGTCTTGGTTGAACTGGATTTTTTACAGCTTTACCTAGATGGTCTGGCATTGGCATGATTTTCTCTTTACCAAATGCTTTTTCATTTACCGCTACTTTTTCGTGTTGAGTTGCATCCCACTCTTGAAGCACTTTACCAGTTTTAGCATCAATTAAGTGTCCTTTGGTTTTACCAACTTCAATAATTCTATCTGTCTCCAAAGTCTCTTTGTTGATTAAGTAAACTTTATTGTAGTTAGCCGGTTTACCAAGTACACAGTCAGACCAAATCCATGGAGTATCTTCGCCTGTACCTACGAATAAACCACCACCTGCGGTTTTAATCTTTTTAACAATTTTCCAATCAGGAGATGACCAAATAACCACTTGACCAAAGTTCATACTTTGTGTTGCATTGAGTTGTTTGCCCATTTTTTTGTTGAACCAAGAAGAACCTTGACCTGGGTGTGGCTTAGATTTTTTACCTGTATGTACTTTTGCTGCAAGTTTCATAGTCTTTTGGTCAACAATACCCATCAAGTCAGACCCTTGAGAAGCTACTTGTACATAACGTCCATAATCTTCACCCTCGTTCTCATTCAAGAATGCATCGTGAAGCACTTTACCAATATTTGGAATATCACCAACAATTGGGAAATTTGGTTTAGAGTAATCTACAACATAAACATGTCCAGCATCTTTTAATGCAAATGAGAAATAAGGACCATATGGTGTATCTGCAATATAAGCTACACGGCTAGGCCCAATTTGCCCATCTGTATCAATAACACGGCTGGTATCATATACTTTTAGAGGTTCAAGTGTATGTGCATCACAAAGTACTGCACCACCTGGGTTGTAGTTACCTGCCATTACATATTTGCCATCTGGAGATACTGCAAGACCACGAGACTCTTGACCTACTTGAACAGTTGCAAGTGCTGGTTGCCCTGGAGCTGCAATATCAAACATAGTAAGTTTTCCGGAGCGAGAGATAGAGTATGCATATCTTGGCTCTTTTTTATTGGTCACTGTTACGTGAACGGCAAATCCTGCTTTATGACGACTAAGAACTTTTCCTGTAGTAGAATCAATAAAGTCAACCAAAGAGGCATCTCTCTCTGTTGCAAAAGTAATATCTTTTACATCTTTTACATCTGCTGCTTTAGGATATTTTTTAGCTAACGCTTCACGGTCTGCTAATTTAGTCCATGATTTATGTACTTCATCAAAACTTAGTTTAAGTTCAACTGTATTTTTCCAATCCATAAGCCAATCTACCATACCAGATGCATCGTCTTTACTGAACTTTGCATTCCATGCAGGCATTGCTGTATTTTCTCTACCATTTAAAATAGTATTAACAAGCATTTGATGCTCTTTTTTCTTTAGGGCTTTTGGTCTTAAATCGCTACCAACACCACCTTGGTGAATTGGACCATGACATCCTTGACACTCTTTTTCAAACACTTTTGCAAAATTCATGTTTGAAGTACCTGCCATAGCCATAGTTGTGGCTAAAGATGTAGCTGCTACTAAACTTAAGAGTTTATTTAATTTCATTCTTTCTCCTTTTAATTTATAATGGATTTAACCTTTTTTAAGTTTATCCAGATAAAATCGCGGGTCTTAATTATAAGACAACTCACACACATTTGAGGACTCTGCTCAGTCCTCATATTACCCTCTTCGTCAATTTTTTAAAATTGCTTCTAAGTGTAACATCTCTTTACTTAAGTAAAATATATAATTATCATCATTAAAGATGATAATATTCTACTTGTTAAGTTTTGCCTTCTCTTGTTTGTATATCCAGAACATCGGTAAGATAATTACCGTATGTAAAAAGATAGTCAATGTCAAAGGTCCTTGATTTAGCATACCAAAAAAACTTGGTACAACATCTGTAAATGGTTCAATCATTTTTTTTCTCCTTTATAATGAGTTTTGGGTAGACACATTGGTCTACCCCTACAAGGCAAATATTATGCTTGTGCCTCTTTCGCCTGTTTACCAATAGTAAGTAAATCCCACACAAGATAGATAAATCCTATGAATGTAACAACACCCATAATTGTTCTCCAAATTTGTGCTTGGACATACCAAGGTAAGTTTTGAGCTACAAAGAACGCATTCCAACCAGCTCCAAGTTCTGCACGTT
>JALVXW010000026.1 GCA_027038155.1 Sulfurovum sp. | reverse complement strand
TCTCATTTCCCTTTTTGACCAAATCTTCATCGCTTGCTCCCCATGTGGCAACATAGGCAGGATTGGTATAATCTTTTTGCTCTATCACCTCATCAAAACCATTGCCTAAAAACCATGAACGCATATTGTCAAAATGTGCCTCTCCTCCATAGAGAAACATAGTATGATACCCCAGTGGCTTTAAGAGCTTAGAGAAGGTAAAAAAATCACTTTGAGACTTAGAGCGTTTGACAACCCCTTTGCCTGGTACGGCCAAAAAGCCTGCACTTGTGCCTGCGATACCCCTTACGCTTCTTGTGCCATTGGAGTAGGCTTCATCAAACCATAACCCCTCTTTGCGTAGCCTCATAAGCTCTGGGGTAATTGTGTTGGAGACAAACTGGTACCCTAAACTCTCTTGCAAAAAAATAACAAGGTTTCTTTTTTTGACTGTTTTAAAGTGTGTCTTTTCCAAACGCCTAAAGGGTGAAGAGCTATTTAAGTCATTGCCCTTTATCTGCAACACCCGCTGCATACGCTCCAATGCTTCAGCACTATCCATCTTGCCATACAGTTTAATGGTCTTAGAGGCAAAGTGTCTGTTTGCATAGATTGCATAACCCACACTGTAGAGTGAATTTTTGGCTATCTCATTGACAATACGGTCACTGGAGTACATCGCATCAGAGATATTGGCAGCCCTGTGCCCAAAAGAGGAGCGTATGCCTATAAAGAGCAACAATGCTAAAGGCAAAAACCATACCACTCTTTGACGTAGAGGGCGTTGCAAGACCCCCATAAAACTCTCTTTGCTTCGCTTCATAAACCACCAGATAAATATTGCCATCATGGTAAACGCAATAAAAAGAGGGAGTTTAAAGTCTGCTAGAAGCATCCCAAAAACCTCTTTGGGATACTCCAGATACTCTACAAACTTAAAGTTGGGGCGTACATCATATTGGCTAAAAAAAGGAAAAGTCGCATTTTCCATATAGATAAGAAAAGCAAACACACTGACAAAATAGAGCCGTAGTGCCATATTGGAGATTTTTGCCATGACTCTGGGTGAAAAACTAAGAACAAGTAGAGGGATAACTAGAAGCATTGAAGCAACCATCGTATCCATCTTTAACCCATAGAGAAAACTTAGCCAGTAATTGACACCACTGGTAGAAAATCTATCAAACTGCCAAACAAACAGTCCCAAACGTCCCACAAAAAAGAGGGCTATCATTCCCAAGTAGCAGGTTAAAAGTTTTTTAACTATGTGCATCTTCTATCATCCTTTTATAGCTTTCAAATGCTGCTGTTTTACGTATCTTTCCACCTCTGTCATCTACCAATCCATACCCAGCAGCAATAAGTTGATGCCAATAGATGCGTGCTATTTTTCCACTTTGAAATGCGATGCTGTAGTAGGCTCTCATATAGGTTTCATACTCCAATTCACTCACACACTCTTTTTCTGAAGTAGGTGCATACGGAGCTGTGTTTGACAGAGGCCAATTGACTTCGGTAATATATATTTTTTTGCCTGTTTTCCACGATAGCCTTACCAGAGCATAGAGAAAATCTATTTTATGTTTGGTATCAAAGATACCCATCTGTGCATTGGTTGGGGCACCACGCCTATCTACATAAAGCAGTGAAGAGAAGCGGTCATACCTTACTCTAAAAAAGTTAAAGAGTGTACGCACACTATAGTGATACTCAAAATCTATCACCGATGAGCCAACAAGTTTGATAGCAGGATACTTTTTATCTCGAATCTCCTGAATGGTTTCATACCATTGTAGATACTCCTCCATAGAAAAAAATCCCCATTTGGTACGATTAATTGCATTACCTATTTGATACTCTGTTACAAAAGAGCCAAACTTCTCAAAAATAGTCTCTATATCTCTTCTAAGCAGTTCTCTATCGTCTATATGCTCCCTGTCTTGCAAAATATTGAGCAAAATATGTTTATCTTTACCAAAGCTTTTGGCAAAAGCCACATACGCCTCTACCCTGTGCATCTCCCATAGAGGCATCCGTATCAACAGATGTTTAACCCCCAACTCCTCTATAAGCTCTTGCTGTACTGCCCCTTTGTCTATCTCTACACCCATACCATAAAAATCATTTTTATCTCTCTTTTTGCCCCTAAAAAATGGCATAAACAATACCCCCAAAGGGAAAAAGAGCATCGTTGTAAAAAGCAAAGGAAAGGTAGCCCAAAGGTGTTTTTGACGCATCTTTTTTTTATATACTTTATCTTTAATCGGATAGGGCTGGTCGGAGTATCTGTCCCACACAAACGGCTCTTGCATTAGTGCCATCTCCAGTAGTGTAACTTTTTGCGTATCTGGTAGCGTCTGACCAGATTGAGTGGCTTGGGCTGAATCTGTTGTGTGTGCAAAAAATCCAAACAGGCATCTACCACACGTGCAGAGGATTTTCCATCATCATAAGGGTGTGTCTGTGCAACAAAGCTCTCTAGTGCCTGCATACTCTCTTGAGGTTTACCCAACGCTTTTTCGATGGCTTTTTCCATAGCAGCAACCTCTGTAATATTTATCATATAGGGTTGGGGCTGATTGTTGTTTAGTGTAACCACTGGCTTTTTTTGCAGTGCAAACTCAACAATGGCAGAGGTGGTATCGGAGAGCATCACATCGGCTTGTTTAAAGAGTGGAATCAAATCGACTGTATCACAAAAGAGAAAGTCATCATGCTGCATAGCTTGAACATGCATCACTACCTCTTTGGGCATCTTGGGATGCAGTGTCACTATAAATTTCCACTTTCCTAGCCTGGAGAGACGTGCTATCTCTTGTAAAGCCTCCTTGTTTTGAGCCAGACTAAGCTGGGTGGTAAAGGTAGAGCTCACCATCACAACAGGTTTGGAATTCTCTCTTTGCTCCAAAGGAAAAAGGGGGTCCATTTTGGGCCAACCAGTCTGAACAACCTGAAAATAGTGATATTTTTTTGCCAAATCTTCAAAAGGTTTGGTTGTGCTGGGTCCCTGTGTGCAGTAGAGGTCAAAAAAACCTCGTATATTAAAATGCCCCCTAGATTCACCCCTTTTCCCCACCGAAAAGCCATGAAAAATTTGTACTTTTATTCCAGGAAAAAAATCTGGTACTGTATTGGTTGCTACAAGTACCACCTCGGGACAATAGGCTTTTACCGCTGCTACACTCACCAAAAGCTCCTCTTTTGGGCCAAAATGTTTACGTGTAGAGACCTCATCACAAAACCACTTTACACTGTAGCCCCTGGCACATATCTCCTCTTGAAGGGGTCTGCCAATAGGTATGCTGTAGGGTTGAGAAATGTAGATGAGAAACTTCATTACGATACTCTATAATAGGCTTTGTACCATGAGACAAAATGTGCTACACCCTCACTCAGCGGGGTATTGGGCTTATAGTTAAAATCACGCATCAAATCACCCACATCCGCATAGGTGGAGACCACATCTCCCTCCTGCATCTGCATATAGTGCTTCTGTGCCTTTTTCCCTAAAGCATCTTCCAGTGTCTCTATAAATGTCATTAAAGAAAGAGGTGCATTGTTGCCTATGTTGTAAATACGGTAGGGAGCAAGTGAACTAGAGGGGTCTGGGCGTGCAGTATCAAACGCTTTATTAGGCTTTGCAGGGTTGTCCATCACCTTGACAATCCCCTCTACAATGTCATCAATATAGGTAAAGTCACGGCTCATTTTTCCATGGTTAAATACCTTAATTGCCCTATCATTAAGTATCGCATCGGCAAAGAGCATCGGTGCCATATCGGGTCTGCCCCATGGACCATAGACGGTAAAAAAGCGTAACCCTGTTGTGCGTATGCTGTAAAGGTGGGCATAGGTGTGTGCCATCAGCTCATTAGACTTTTTGGTTGCAGCGTAGATACTTATTGGGTGGTCTGTATGGTCAGAGGTCTTAAAGGGTTGTGCACTGTTTAGCCCATAAATAGAGGAGCTAGAGGCATAAGCCAGGTTATCCACCCCATACCTTCGACACGCTTCAAGGATATTCATAAATCCCAATACATTACTCTCTATGTAGGCGTGTGGATTCTCTAAAGAGTATCTTACCCCGGCTTGGGCAGCCAAATGGCACACTGCATCAACCTTCTCCTCCTCAAACAGACGATAAAGTGCTTCTGTATGGGCTATATCTATTTTCACAAAGGTATGTTTGGCATAGCGTGTAGAGCAGAGACGCTGACCCTCTACAAAATCATTATCTTCTACAGAGATACCCAGTGCCTCCAGGCGTGCATATTTTAAGTTTACATCATAGTAGCTATTGAGGTTATCCACACCAACCACCTCATCTCCACGCTCTAAAAGCCTTTTGGTTAAATGAAACCCAATAAACCCTGCACTGCCTGTTATAAGTATCTTCATAATTTTTGTTTCTCCTCTTGACAGTGTATAAACTGTTTAAGGTATTTGTAGTGACGTTTATTGGCAGAGTTTACTGCAAGTGCATACCCCACCCACCCTTTTATAATATTACCTTGGAGAATATAGGTTTTAAAAAATGCAAATATACTCTTGGCAATCACCACAGAGAAGAAGCAGGTCTTTTTGCCTTCTGAACCCAAATCGGTGTAGTGGATTATCTTTTTGAG
>JALVXW010000025.1 GCA_027038155.1 Sulfurovum sp. | reverse complement strand
TTCCCACAGCACTCACATAGAGCCACTCTAACCCCTGCGGCAAAACAAACTTGGCAAACATCCAGTCAAAATCTTGGGAGACTTCAATATAGGGGGTTATAAGCATCAAAAAGAGTGGGGCTATGGTGCCTACTCCCATAAATGACATGACAATGGCACGTGTATCGTAGTATTTTCTAAGTTCGCGTATAGAGGTATAGGCAAGTGCTGCTCCAATGCCAGAGAAGATACCCAAAATATCATACTTGTCAAACCCTCCTGCTTCAGGCTGGGCTACCAAAACAATGCCTATAAAACCTAAAACAATAGCAATAAGTGCACTGGGGTGCAGCTTCTCTTTGAGAAAAATATAGGCAAAAATAGCCACAAAAATAGGAGAGGTTTTGTTGTAGGTAACAGCTTCACCCAGAGGAATATGTGCCATAATGTAAAAGTATGCCAAAAGTGCAGCAAACCCCATAGAACCACGAAACACAAGGAGTAAAAACTTGCCACCTGTCTGCTCTAAAGGCACTTTCCAGATAGAGAGCCCTACAAGGACAACCCCAAAGATATTTCTAAAGAAAGTCACTTCTACAGGGGGGAGTACCTGGCTCACCACCTTGGCAAACCCACCCATAAAAGCGAAGCTAAGTGAGGCAAGAAGCATAAAAAGAATACCTCTATCCATATTTTTAAGTGTCTGTTTCAAAAGAGTCCTATATTTTTAGCGAAGTGTAGCATATTTAAAATATATTATCCTACTATAAACTCCTCTTTTATCACTATTTTACCACCGACATAAATCACCGCTAAAAATACATCATCTCTCTTATATGTGGCCACACCTTTTGGTGTACCAGACATAATAATATCTCCATCTTCCAAAGTCATAAATGTTTGAATCTCAGACAGAATTTTGTCTGGTTTGTAAATCATCAAGTCATAGGTGGCATGTTGTGCCAAACGCCCATTGATAAAGAGTTTCATCTCAATGGTTTGAATATCTCCTTGAAATTTTACAAAAGAACTCAATACAGCTGAGCCATCAAAACCTTTGGCTCTCTCCCATGGCAACCCCTTCTCTTTTAGCTTGTTTTGGATACCTGCTTTGGTCAAGTCAAGCCCAAAACCAATACCCTCTATCTCTCTGTTTTTAATAAGAAAACAGATCTCCCCCTCAAAACGGCAATCTTCTTGAATATAATTGAGTGTGTGGGTAATGGCGGAATTGGGTTTGTTAAAAAGCACCATAGTATCTGGGGTTTCGTTGTTTAGCTCTTTGATATGCTCCACATAGTTACGCCCCACACAGATGACTTTTGAGGGGACCATAAGATGCTTGTTGTACTCTATTGTTTGCATGAAAATCCTTGTATAATTACGCTTTGTCGTGTGTCTCTTTTACTATTTCAGCCATCTCTTTTTCAACTTCATCTGGGATATCCAAATCATCATCGGTAAGAGTACCTGCATCAGGGTCATTAAAGATACTTTCATCTAATTTCCCCTCACTCTTAGCAACTATGACTGATACCGCAGCATCACCAGAGACATTGACTGCTGTACGAATCATATCGAGCAGTCTATCTACACCCAATATGAGTCCTATACCTTCTACAGGAAGCCCTACTTGTGTAAATACCATAGAGAGCATAATAAGCCCCACACCAGGAACTCCTGCTGTACCAATAGAAGCAAGAACAGACATCATGATCACTGTTAAGTAACCAGTAATACCTAAATGCACGCCATACGCATTGGCGATAAAGACTGTGGCAACCCCTTGCATAATAGCAGTACCATCCATATTGATGGTGGCTCCAAATGGTACCGTAAATGATGCTACTGAGTTATTGACCCCAAGTCTATCTGTCACTGCTCTAAGCGTTACAGGAATGGTTGCATTGGAACTAGAAGTTGAGAATGCAAAAATCTGTGTCTCTCTCATCTTTTTAAGAAAAGTGAGAGGATTCATGCCTGAGAATATTTTAAGAATGCTCATAAGCGTGAAAAAGAGGTGTATCATCAGTGCGGCGATGAGCACAAGTACATATCCTGCCAAATCTACCAAAAGTCCCAAACCTAAATTGGCAATAGCTTTTGCAAGCAATGCAAAGACTGCGTAAGGTGCAACAGCCATAATGATGTTTACCATTTTCATCATAATCTCATTACCAATTTCGATAAGCTCAACCACAGGTTCTGCTTTTTTACCTACCATCAAAATAGAGATACCTACCAAAATAGAGAAGAAAATGATTTGCAACATTTTTCCTAGTGCCATCGCATTGACTGCATTACTTGGAATAATATCTATCAGTACGGCACTGAGTGCTGGAGCCTCTTTGGCCGTAAATGAAGCTTCTGTTGTCATGTGTACACCAGAACCTATACCGATAGTCGCAGCAAGTCCTATACCTACTGCAATGGCTATTGCGGTAGTAAGCATATAGAGTGCAAATGATTTGCCACCTACTTTACCTAAGGCACTAATATCCCCTATACCAATCACCCCTGTAATAAGTGAGAAGAACACCAAAGGCACCACAAGCATCTTTAGTGCCGTGACAAACATTTTTCCTACGATATGAAAAAAGCCTACTACATATTCACTGACAAAGGAACCTTCACTGTTTAATCCCAGCAAATTGATTGCCAATCCAACAATAATACCTAATGCCATACCAATGAGAACTTTTGTCGTTAAAGACATCTTTTTTTCTGTTGCCATTTTTTACTCCTTTTTTATTAAACTCTTTTGAATAATCCAAAGAGTTCATCTAATTTTAAATATTAGAGGTTCCCTAAAGATTTCTATAGTATCTAAAAAACTTTTAGCTAATTTTCTCTAAAATTGCCTCTAATTTTTGATTAGAGATTCCCAATAGGCATTAAGAGACTGTAAATTAAATCCAAATTATACAATAGTAAAGTATATAATCAAAAAGCCTGATTGATGCGTGTTGCACGAATATCACCAAAAAAGATAACATCTTTTAAGAGTGCTTTGTCGGTAATGCCATCTTTAGCTATGGCAAGCATAAGTCTTCCCTCTTTGCTGGAAAATATCTTCTGATGAATAATGGCTGTGGCATACCAAGCAGCATCTTTGCCCAACGCTTCGTTATAACTCTGTAGGGCACGAGGGTCAGGAATGGTTACACTCACCTCTCCTTTTTGACGTTCTGCTCCTACTGCTTTAAAATGATATGTTTTGGGTTGATGTTTGTTTTTAATCATACGATCAAGGTTAAAATAGAGCGTAAGCAAATCATCTTCTGCATAAAAATCCAAATAGCTTGTTCTGTCTGTAATGAGCTTTCCCTCTTGATACTTTCGGTATCTTTTTTTAACCCTTCTGCTTTTATGGTCTATGGTGTACTCTTTGCTGACTCGTACATCTCCATGAGACTTGATGACCTGATAGAACTCACTTCTCATCACCCCATTAACAATACGCCCCTTAGAGAGATGTTGCTCTTCTCGTCCTCGGCTTAAAAGTTTTGCTATACCTGTTGCCTGCAGCTTAATGTTTATTTGATATTTTTTATGCTCTTTGGTTAATGTCGCTTTTGCAGTACCAATCTTGCCAAAGATACCATAACTCACATCATACGCTGCATGGCGTACCTGTGCCAAAGAGGCTTCTGTTGATACAAACAAAAAAAGTAACGATAGAAAAAAATTTTTGAACATCACTTAATCCTTATCCTAAATTTTGTAAATTCTACTATAATTATGTGAATAAATCGTGTGGAGTTTTATCTATGAAAAACAGTGACCTCAATACCACAACAACCAAAGCGTTAAATGTCATTGATGGGCTAGATATGAATCTAGACCATACCGTGCAGGCCTTTTTGGCTCCTTTGTATAACAAATTTCCTTTTTTGTCACATACCTTTTGGGGCATACCTCTTGCCAACCTTGTTGCTGCTTTTCTTGTGCTTTTTATCTTTTTGCTCTTTAGACGACTCTTTACCTACCTGACAGTCAGTGTACTGCAAAAACTTGCCAAACGCACCAAAACCTATTATGATGACCGCATTATCTCAGGACTCAAAGCACCTGTAAGTTTTGCCTTTGTGATTATAGGGTTACATCTCTTTTTTACACTGATATTTTGGGAGCCTGAAAAAGTCAAAAATATACTTAACTCTTTGATTGTCTTTGATATCTTTTGGGCTATTATTGCTATTGCACAGGCACTTCGTGGTCTTTTTCATGCCACCACTGCCAAATTTAACCCCGACCTCTCCAGGGAGATGGGGGATTTTATCCTTAAAATTGTCAAAATTCTCATAGGAGGGTTGGGACTGGCAACCATTTTACAGGTATGGGGCATCAATGTAACGGCTCTAATTGCCTCACTGGGGCTAGGAGGACTTGCCTTTGCTCTAGCTGCCAAAGATACCGCCTCAAATCTTTTTGGCTCTTTTGCTCTACTTGCAGACAAATCCATACGTATAGGAGAGTGGATAAAGGTAGGAGATACGGAGGGAATTGTCGAAAACATCGGTATGCGTACCACTAAAATACGCTCTTTTGACAAATCTCTCATCACCGTACCCAACCAAATTATCGCAAATACTCCTATAGAAAACTTCTCTCGCAGAGGAGTAAGAAGAGTTAAAATCAATATTGGACTTACCTACGATACCTCAAGTACACAACTACGCAACATTGTCAA
>JALVXW010000024.1 GCA_027038155.1 Sulfurovum sp. | reverse complement strand
TTATTACCGAAAACTATACTACGGCTGAACACTTTTTAAACAGTGTAGATGCAGCGTGTGTGTACTTAAATGCAAGTACGCAGTTTACCGATGGTGGTGAGTTTGGTTTTGGAGCAGAGGTGGGCATAAGCACAAACAAGCTTCATGCCAGAGGGCCTATGGGAGTGAGTGAACTTACTACGTATAAATATAAAATTTATGGGAGTGGGGAGGTGCGGTAGTGTATGTTAAAAAATGCATTTTTAGCATTTAATCTCTTCAAATCCAAAAAGTACAACTTTTTTCTTCTTTGTTTCAAAAAAATTGTATTTTGGATTTAAATTTTAAAAATTATTTAAATAGCCTATAGGTTTAAAAATAAATTAAAAGAGTTTTGGGTATAATCACGAACTTTTTAAAATACATAAGATAACAAAGGGTTTGCAATGTACGCAATCATTAAAGCAAGTGGTCAACAATTCAAAGTGCAAGAGGGTGATATCATCTGTTTTGACAATATGGGTCTTGATCCAAAATCGGCAGTAGAATTCAAAGAAGTTCTAGCATTAGACAATGGTGAGTTGACTGTAGGTACTCCTTTCGTAGAGGGTGCAGTGGTTAAAGGTGAAGTAATCAATGAGGGTAGAGATAAAAAAGTAATTATCTACAAAAAAAGAAGAAGAAAAGATTCAAAACTTAAAAGAGGTTTCAGAAGAGACTTTACTAGAGTTAGAATTACCAAAATAGCATAAGGAGAGAATGATATGGCACACAAGAAAGGACAAGGGTCCACTCAAAATAACCGTGATTCAGCTGGACGTCGTTTAGGCGTTAAAAAATTTGGTGGTGAGGCAGTAATTCCTGGCAATATCATCATTAGACAAAGAGGAACAAAAGTGCACCCAGGTAATGGTGTAGGCATGGGTAAAGACCATACAATATTTGCACTTATTGAAGGTGTGGTAAAGTTTGAAAACAAAACCTCTTCACAGAAAAAAGTTTCAGTAGTACCTGCATAATCTTCTTAATAAGTCCATACTTTTGGGCTTATAAGATTAACTCTCCATTTTTATCAATTTTTAGTAACTTTTTACACTTTTTACGCCCCAAAAACCATCCATTATAATATGCATTATCATTGTTAAAAAGAGTATGAGATTTTGTATAGATTCCTTTTGAAGTTTTGCAACCATCGATTATCCCTTTTTTGGCATTGGGTGTAAGGTTTGCACCAAAATAGATACCGCAATGATAAAAGTTCTCTTTTGCTAAAGGAATAGAAGAGGTGCTACATGCAGAAAAAAATACCAAAAATAGTAAAAAAGTGATTTGTAATCTAAACATTTATTGCTCTCTTTTGAATATCTTTTTGAAGTATAGCAGTAATCTTTTCTGATTTAGGTATAATCACATCATTACTTTGGGAGTATACTCATTTTTGAGTGATATTGTAGAAAAAAAGGTTTTCATATATGTTTGTAGATAGTGTAGAGTTGATGATAAGTTCAGGAAAAGGTGGTGCAGGTGCAATCTCTTTTTGGACAGAGAAGTTTGTGACCAATGGGGGACCAGATGGTGGAGATGGTGGTCGAGGGGGCTCTGTCTTTTTTAAGGTAGATAACAATACTGATACTCTCTCCTCTCTTCGTGGACGTAGGCATATTAAAGCAGAGAATGGACGTCCTGGAGAGGGGCGTAAATGTTATGGACGCAAAGGTAAAGATACGATTATTACAGTGCCTCCAGGGACTACAGTGGTTGATATGGAGAGAGATGAAGTATTGCTGGATTTGGTAACTGAAGGTGAGACGGTACTCTTTTTGGAAGGTGGAAAAGGTGGACTGGGTAATATGCACTTTAAATCCTCTAGCAATCAAAGACCAACCTATGCACAACCTGGACTCCCAGGAATTACCAAGCAGGTAAGGCTGGAGATGAAACTCATTGCCGATGTAGGACTTGTAGGCTATCCAAATGTAGGTAAATCTACACTCATCTCTACGCTTTCCAATGCTAAACCACAAATAGCCAACTATGAGTTTACAACACTTACACCCAAACTAGGTGTTGTGCATGTGGGCGACTTTGACTCATTTATGATGGCAGATATTCCTGGCATCATTGAGGGTGCAAGTGATGGTAGAGGGCTTGGATTGGAGTTTTTGAAACATATTGAGAGAACAAAAACACTTCTACTCATGATAGACGCAGCAAATTACAGAGAGATGAAGTATCAGTATGAAACACTGCTTGTAGAGCTTCAACGTTACTCTAAGACCTTAGCAACACGTAAACATGCAGTCGCTATTACTAAAATTGACTCTCTCTCTGTTGATGAAGTTAATGCCTTGACAGAGGGATTTTTAAAAGATATTGACCTTGAAGCCAATCAGGCACTTGGTCAATATAAGGCAAAAGAGGAGTATATCTCTTACGGTTTTGAAAAAGAGTTTGGCTCAAAGCTTCCCACAAAGAAACCACTTTTTGTTCTTCCTCTCTCTTCTGTGGCACACATCAATACAGAGGCATTGCGTTATGCATTGGGTGATTTCATTAAGAGTGTCAAAGAAGAGAACGAGGTGTAGGAGTGAATATGCAACGGTTGGTCATAAAAGTGGGGTCACATGTGCTTACCGAAGATGGTACAATTGCCAAGGGGCGTATGTTGGCACTGGTAGAACTCATTGCCAAACTCAAAGCCCATCGTTATGAAGTGATACTTGTAAGTTCTGGAGCCGTGGCAGCAGGTTATACCCTTTTACCGTTAGATAGAAGCAGTGTAGCAAACAGACAGGCACTTGCAGCCATTGGTCAGCCACTTTTACTAAAGATGTATCAAGAGAAGTTTGCCAAGTTTGGACTGCTCTGTTCACAAGTACTTCTTAGTGCAGATGTCTTTGAGGTTGCAGAACAGATTGCACATGCCAAAGTAGCCATAGATACACTGTTGGAGAATGGTGTTGTGCCTATTATTAATGAGAATGATACCGTGAGTGTAGAGGAGCTTGTTTTTGGAGACAACGATAGACTCTCGGCACATGTGGCACACTATTTTGATGCACAGATGCTTATTATACTCTCCGATATAGACGCATTTTACGACAAAGACCCCAACCGATACAGTGATGCAAAACGTCGTGCCATTGTCTCTGAAATTTCACAAGATGAGTTGAACGCAGAACATACACCAAACAATGCATTTGCTACAGGCGGTATTGTTACCAAACTACAGTCAGCAGATTTTTTAATGAAACATGGCAAAGAGATGTTTTTGGCATCAGGGTTTGATTTGAGTGACGTGAAGGCTTTGCTTGTTGATGGTAGGCATGTGGGCGGGACACTTTTTAAAGTACGCAAATAGAGATCTTAAATTTTTAGAAGGATAAAATATTGGACAGTATGAAACATTTACTCTCTCATGAGCAGTACAGTTATAGTTTTGACCCCTCTGCTTGTGAAGCATGTGGGGGAGGGTGTTGTACAGGGGAGAGCGGTTATATTTGGGCGAAGTATGAAGAGATAGCAAATATGGCAGCCTTTGTTAACCTTTCGGTAGAAGAGTTTGCTACAATGTACTTGAAAAAAGTCAAACATCGCTATTCGCTCATAGAAAAACAACTCGCACCGGATAATTTTGCCTGTATCTTTTTCGATGAGAGACAAAAACGCTGCTCTATTTACCCTGTGCGACCTTTGCAGTGTCGGACATTTCCTTTTTGGGAGCAGTTTAAAAATGATGAAGAAGAGGTACGAAAAGAGTGTCCTGGAATCGTATAGTATTAACCCTATTATCTGCACTGAGCTTAGCCACACAAAGTACATTTGCACACAATAAAATACCCATAACAGAAGATGAACTTATCATGAGAGCACTACTCTATGATGAATACAAAGCTTATGAAAATAGTTATCAGGTGTATAAAAAGCTATTTGATACAACAGGGGTAGAACGCTACTTGTTTCGAGAAGCAAACAGTGCGTTACTTGGTCGCATACATATCAATGACACAATAGAGCGTTTAAAACTTTGGGATAAAAAACATCCAAACAAGTTAGAGGTAATGCGACTGCTTATTCCTTTGTATCTTACAAATAGGCAAATAGACAAAGCCAAAGAAGAGGCAACGTTTTTGCTTGAAAAATCTACAGCACCTACAGATATGGATTTGGCATCCAATGCGTTTTTATATGCCGGTGAGTATAAGCGGGCACTTGCTCTTTTGGAGAAAATTTATGCAACTTCTCCACGAGAGAGTATCTTGCTTCGTATGGTTGAGTTGATGGATGGATTTACAGGGGAGCGAAAAAAAGCAATTCAACTTTTAGAGACACATCGCCGCATGAATCTGGTAGTAAGTCATGATGTCTATCGTGCATTGCTTTTGCTCTATCAAAAAGAGAAAGATATTGATGGTATTTTAGAGACCTATAAGGCACTCTATGAAAATAGTGACAGTGATGTATATCTACGTAAAGTTATTGATGCCTATCTTTATAAAAGAGATATAGATGGTGCGATAGGGTTTTTGGAAAAACATCATATAGAAAATAGACTACTTTATGATCTTTATAGGATGCAAAAAGCGTTTACGAAAGCGATAAAACTTTTAGATCTGTTTTATCAAAAAGATAAAAATCCAAAGTGGTTGGCAGAGAAGGGTATCTTGACGTTTGAAAAGGCTAAAGATAAAAAAGATGAAAAAATGCTTCATGAGTCGCTTGGGTATCTGAAAAAAGCGATTGATTTAGG
>JALVXW010000023.1 GCA_027038155.1 Sulfurovum sp. | reverse complement strand
CCTGTTGTACCTTTCATGTTAAGTGTGATAGCTCCTTCGGGAAGACCAGCGTTTCCGTAACGTGCTGCTATCTCACCAGAGATACGTGTTGCAAAACTTCTATTGAGGTTTGAAATCTCTTTGTTTAATACAATAGGTGTAGAGGGGTCTTTTATCGTTGGCATAAGCTCTTTGAGTATAGCTTTCTCATACTCATTTTGGTCGTATGGTTCATTAAATGGCACTTGACAGGTGTTCACCCCATCAAGTTTATAAAGCAGCTCTTCAAAGTTAAACTTCTTGGCAAACGCATCATCTATCACTTCAAGCAAATCATTTCTACCGACTATCTCTTCGAGTGATGTGTATCCAAGCTCTGCAAGTATCTCTCTTACCTCTGTAGCGATAAGCGTAAAGTAATTTACAACCTTTTGGACATTCCCACTAAAACGTTTACGTAGATGCTCATCTTGTGTCGCAACCCCAACACCACATGTGTTCAGGTGACACACTCTAAGCATAATACACCCTACAAGCACCAATGCCCCTGTACCAAAGGCATACTCTTCTGCACCAAAGATGGCTGCTTTAACGATGTCTAGACCTGTTTTAAGTCCACCGTCTGTCTCTATAGAGACCTGTCCTCTAAGGTTGTTGGCTTTAAGGGCATTATGTGCCTCTATAAGCCCAAGCTCCCACGGATTACCTGCAAATCTGATAGACCCAATAGGTGCTGCACCTGTACCACCGTCAGCTCCTGAGATAATAATTTTGTCCGCATAGGCTTTTGCCACACCTGCTGCAATGGTTCCTACCCCAGCAGTAGATACCAGTTTTACTGCAATTCTTGCATTGGGATTAGCCTGTTTTAAGTCAAAAATCAACTGTGCCAAATCTTCGATAGAGTAGATGTCGTGATGTGGTGGAGGTGAGATGAGTGTCACCCCTGGTTTGGTAAATCTAAGTGTCGCAATAAGCGGAGAAACCTTGCTTCCAGGAAGCTGTCCACCCTCACCTGGTTTTGCACCCTGAGCTACTTTAATCTGTATCTCCGTAGCTGAACGTAAATACTCTGGTGTCACACCAAAACGCCCAGAGGCAACCTGTTTGATGCTGGAGTTTTTCTGCGTACCATAACGGCTCGGGTCCTCTCCCCCTTCACCTGAGTTCGATTTTGCTCCTATTTGATTCATCGCTACTGCCAATGTTTCGTGTGCCTCTTGCGAGATAGACCCCATAGACATCGCAGCTGTTGAGAAACGCTTAAAGATCGCACTCAGTGGCTCTACTTCGTCTATACCAATAGGCTCTCTGTCACTTTTGAGTTTGTAGAAATCACGGATAAACTTTTTATCACGCTCATTGACACGTTTTTTGACCTCTTCGTAATCTTCTGCTTTTCCAGACTCAGCTGCTTTTTGGATAGCCGCAATAGTAGGGCGAGAGAAGTCATGAAACTCCTCTCCACGTCTGTATTTGTAGAATCCACCTTTATAAAGAGTATTTTTCTTACCTTCAAAGGCTGTGGTAAAGGCACGTTGATGAGCTGTATTTAGGCGTACATCTATATCTTCATACCCTAGTCCTGTTAGAAGTCCTGTAGTTCCTGCAAAACACTCATCTACTATCTCTTGACTTAGTCCAATAACATCAAAGAGTCTTGAGTTTCTATACGAAGAGATAGTAGAGATACCCATCTTGGACATAATCTTCATCAATCCTGCACCCATAGCACGTCTAAAGCGTTTAAGGCATGCTTGCATCTCTTCGTCACTCTTGACACTCTCTTTCTCCAGCTCTTCTACAGTATAGTAGAGAAGATATGGGAAAATCGCTGCTGCACCAAATCCTATCATTGTTGCTGCTGAGTGTGGATCAAACACCTCACCTGTTGCTGCTACAATACTGCTTAGGTGTCTAAGGTCTGCATTGAGAAGCTCTTGACTCAAACGCCCTACTGCCATAAGCATAGGAATTACTTTGGTATTTTCATCTAAGTTTCTATCATCTAAGATGATGGTTCTTACCCCATTGTCTCGCACATCTGTAATGATTTTGGCAACAAGTACATCAAGGCTACCTTTGAGGTCGGTAGTGTAGGTGGTATCATACTTTGCTGCCTTATAGCTTGGGTCATACTTCTCATTTGCTGGGTTTCCAAACTCTTGAAGCAGACAGAATTTTTGTGCAGACATCACTGGCAAAACAGTCTTTAGACGTTTGGCATGCGCTTCGCCATCGGCTAAAATATTTTGCTGCTCTCCAAAACCGGTGTTTAGACTCATTACTGTCTTTTCGCGAATAGGGTCTATAGGTGGGTTGGTTACTTGGGCAAATTTCTGTTTAAAGAAGTCTGTAAAATTACGCTGCTCAGTTGAGAACGCTGCGATTGGAGTATCATCACCCATGGCACCTGTGGTCTCTTTGCCTTCAGCTATCATCGGTCTAATGACCTCTCTTAAAACCTCTGTCGTATAGTTGAAGTAACGCTGTTTTGCCGACATATCGCCATAGGCAGTATCACAAGATTGCACTTTGGTATCGGGTACAAACTCTTGAAGATAAGACATGTTTTTACTCAACCATTTATTGTAAGGGTGCAAAGATTTAATATGGTCATCAATATCCGATGATTTGAGCACTTTTCCCTCTTGAAGATCAATTCCTACCATCTCACCAGACTGCAAACGTCCACGCTCAACTATCTCCTCTTCTGGTACTTCAAGCACCCCATACTCCGAGGAGATGAGCAGTCTGTTATCTGTGGTTCTAATGTATTTAGAGGGTCTTAGTCCATTTCTGTCAAGCACACACCCAATATAACGCCCATCGGTCATACTTACCGCTGCTGGTCCGTCCCATGGTTCAAAACAGGTACTTGCATACTCATAAAATGCTCTAAGTTCAGAGTCCATATGTGGTGCATTGTGCCATGGAGCAGGCACAAGCGAGCGTGCGGCTTTGAAAAAATCTACCCCATTGACACGTAAAAACTCCATAAAGTTATCTAAACTTGCAGAGTCAGACATCCCCTCTTGTATCACATCTTTGAGTCTTTTCATCTCCTCATCGGTAAAGACATCAGACTTTGCCGCTGCCATTTTGGCTGCTACGTTAAATCGGTTGGCTGTCACTGAATTAATCTCACCATTGTGGGCAATCATTCTAAATGGTTGAGCCAGTTTCCACTGTGGTAGCGTATTGGTAGAGAAACGCTGATGGAAAAGACAAAAAGAGATTTCAAACTCCGGGTTTGCCAAATCTTTGTAGAACTCTTTAATATGTGTAGGCATTACAAGCCCCTTGTATGACACCACCGAAGTAGAGAATGAAGGGATATAGAAAGTCTCATCCTCTTTAAGTGCTGCCTCTATCTCTTTACGTGAGAGATAGACAAGTGCCTCAAAACGCTTTGAAGCATCTTTATTTGCAGGAGCAACAAACACTTGCTTGATGGTTGGAAGTGATGCAAGTGCTTGTTCTCCGAGTGCATTGGTATCAACAGGAACGGTACGTGTATAAAGTACACGCAAGCCATTGTTTACACACACGTTGTTGATAACATCAAAATCTGTAGCGTTGTGAGAAAATACCATTGCCACTGCGTATGTTTCAGGAAGTGCTATGCCCTGTGCTGAAGCATCTTTGGCAAAAAATGATTTGGGAAGAGAGAGAAGCAACCCTGCTCCATCTCCTGTTTTTCCATCTGCTGCGACTGCCCCTCTGTGCATCATACGAGAGAGCGAAGTGATGGCATCTTCTAAGTTTTTATGTGAAGGCGTATTGTCGATAGAAGCCAAAAGCCCAAACCCACAGTTGTCCTTAAATGAAGTAAATAAATCTTGCATATTCCAACCTTAAATAAATATCTGAACATCATTATAGTGTTCGTAAATGGGGTGGATTATACCCAAATAGGTGTTAAGATTTGATTAAGCGATGTACGCCCACGTAGAGCGTGCATAGATATTTAATACCCTTTTGACTATAATTAGAAAAATCAAAAGGAGTCATCATCAAAGGGTTCATACTTAGTGTTAAAAAAGCCAAAAACGAAGACTCCATTGCAACTGTTTTAACAGCTACAGAGGTAAAAACCTACTACCGTTTTTTTGGAGCAAGACACTCCATACTTCAACTAGGAAACCTCATAGATTTTGAAGTAGAGGGTGAAGATGGACGATTTATGCCTAGATTACGCTCACTCTCACATATGGGCTTTCCATGGCTATACGATAAAAACAGACTTCTTATGTGGCACAACTTTATTAAAAAATTTGAACCTCATCTACGTGATACAGAGGAGATAGACAGTTTCTATTATGCGTTACTTTTGAGTGCTGCCCAAAAATGGGACAAACAAAACCCAAAACGTATCGTTTGCGAGAGTTACATTGCCCTACTAAAGCACGAAGGCCGACTTTATCCGGAAGAGAACTGCTTTATCTGTGAACAACGCATAGAAGAAGAGGTTGCTCTCATGCAGGCATTTAAACCTGCACACCCTAAATGCATCTATAGTCCAGCACTTCCCACAAAAAAAGTCTGGGACTTTTTTCAAAGTAAAAAAACAGTTTTTTTAGAAGACTATGAGGTAGAATATCTTTATGATGTGGTGATGAAAGGGCTATAAAACAACGCTCAAAAAAAGGCTTACGCCTTTTTCACAAACTCCTGCTTAAGCTTAATTGCCCCTACTCCAGGGACTTTACAATCAATATTGTGACCATCATTTCCCTCTACAAGACGGATACTCTTAATTTTGGTACCTACCTTAATGCCATCGCTGCTCCCTTTGACTTTGAGGTCTTTTATTACTGTTACACTGTCACCGTCTTG
>JALVXW010000022.1 GCA_027038155.1 Sulfurovum sp. | reverse complement strand
TGAGGAGTACGTGAAGCTCCCAATATCTTGTCTATAATAGAATAAGTAGGTGCATCATGCCCACACTTGAAAGAGCTCAAATCAAGCACTGCAACATTGGGATGGCGTGCGGCAAATTTGGCTGCCCATACTTTTTGTGCCGAGTTGGTAGAGTAGTTTTCTGCCCAGACATCTCTAATGTCATAGGCTGAACTTATACGCTCTTGCTTAATATCTTCACCAAAGTACCGAGAGAGATACGCCTCATCTTTTGGTATGGCACGCATAGAGAGGGTTTTAAAGCCTAAAGATTGAAACTCATCTAAGACTTCATGGTTTAACCCAGGGTCAGAGTGGTAAGGACGCCCTAAAAGCAAAATGACAATTTCATCATTGGCTACGGCATCATCAAGTATTTTTCTCCCTTCATCCATAATCTCTTTATCATGCTTATCGAGTGCTTTCCATGCCTGTGCTACTGCCCAGTTGTTTTCATCTTCTGTGATGCGTAATTTCTCTCTCCATGTGGCAAAGAGTTGTTTTTTGAGTAGCTCTTTGTTGTCAAAGTTAAGAGCATCTTCAACATAGTTAACATTTTTTTCTGCAAAGAGGTTTTTCTCTTTGGTAAAGGCGGAGTAAACTACCTTAGGTGTACCAGAGACAATAGGACACGCAGTCTGTCCCATGGTATGCTTTACGTAGCCTGGAAGTTCAGTGACAGCAGGAAACCATAGATACTCAAAAGCTTTACGTGCAAACTTTTTTTCATACAGTAAAGCATAAACATGAGACTGTGCTACTTTGGCAGGATAACAAGAGTCAACTGAGCCATATTTTGCTCCCTCTAAATACATATCTTCATTGGAGAAGTCGGAGAAGATGATATTGTTTGGGCTAATCTCCAGTGCTTCAAGATAGGTACGCAAAAAGGGTGCCAAAGAGTAGATATTGAGTACTTTGGGAATGGCAATTTTGAGTTTGCGTCTATAGGCTTTAGCTTCAGGGGTGCTTATTTTAAAATCTCTTGTAACCTCTTTGCGAAGGGTTGGCCCCCAGCCACCGAGTGTCACTTTGACATGTTGCTCTTTGATTTGTGTCTTTTTGGTTGGCATTTTTTCTAAGGTATAGCTAGATTTAAAAAGTTCAATGGACTCTTTTTTAACAAGGTTTGGCACCTTTTTTTGCAAATCTTTTCGTGCATCTTTTAACGCTTTTAACGCTTCATGAGACTCCACTGTTCCCTCTTCACAAGAGAAGCCAGCAATGTATCGTACAGATTGGGAACTGGGTGTTTTTGTGTCAATAAAGGTACGAGAGCAGTTGATTGTGCAGAAGTGACACCGTGTGGACTCATCGGTTTTAGAGGTATAGGTCATCTTTAGTGCTTCTTCCATACCACAAAAAGTGGCATACCCACGTCTGGCTACCACATCTTTGGCCTCTATGGCTGCACCATAGGCTCCAGCTTCACCAGGGTGAGGGTGTACATCTACTCTGGCATGGGGTACCTGCTCTTTAATGTAGTCTATCTGTGCTTTCAGGGCTGCTTGGTTGTACTGTGTGCCTCCTTGGAGTACAAAGTGCTCTCCAAAGGCTGCCAAATTAGGGGCTTGTACCACATACTGCCAGACATTTTTAGGCAACACTTTTGAGATACCTGCAAAAAGTTCCTCTTTGGTGTAGCCCTCTTTTTGAAAGTTGACTCTGTCTGTATCTAAAAACACTGCACACCCATAGTTAAACTTTGGTGCTTTTTTGGCTTCAAAGGCAACATCGGCAAAGCCCTCTACTGGCACACCAAACTGTTTTGCCATGGATTGAAGCAGTGTGCCGTTTCCGGCACTACATTGGTTGGAGAGACGGAAGTTTTTCATCATACCGTTTTCCATAAAGAGCACTTTAATGTCTTGTCCGCCAATGTCACAGATGACATTGATACTTTTACCAAACTCATGTTGTGCAGATTTCATATGGGCAATGGTTTCGATAATGTTCGCATCAGCATTAAGTGCACCACCGAGTACATCGGCAGCATACCCTGTAACACCTAGCCCTTGAATATCATAATAGCCATGAGGGTCTTGTGCTTTAATCTTTTCCAAGAGTTCCAGTGTGTCCTCTATGGGGTTGCCTTTGGAGAGTTGATAGACCTTTAAAAGCATCTCTCCCTCTTTGTTGCACAAGACCGCCTTAGAAGAGGTGGAGCCTCCATCAATACCTAAAAAACAGGTGGTTTTTTCTGTAAGCAGAGGAGGCACAAAAGGTTTGATAGTATAAGCCTCTTTAAAAGCCTGTAACTCTTCAGGAGAGTTGACAAGAGGGGTGTCATTGTTGTCACTGTTTGTGTTGCCTCCTGTCTCTACCATGGTTTTAAGTTGTATGAGTCCGGTAAAGTTTTTATCGTTATTTGCTTCACCTTCGCCAAAGATAACAGCACCCAATGCTGCGTAGTATTGTGCATTGTCAGGTACATTGACAAGGTTGTCAATATTCTCTTTGTCATAGGCGATGCCACGTTCATCCCAAATTTCAGCAATACGCATACGCCAACACTCTTGCAAAAATGGCAAATAGGTGTTAGGGCCTCCAAGAAGAAGAACATTTGGCATAAGGGTATTTCCGCGTGTAAGTACGGTAAGATTTTGCATCACAATGGCATCGGCAAGTGAGTTCATAATCTCGTTGGAGGGTACAGAGGTTTTGACAAGGTTGACAATATCGGTCTCAGCAAAGACACCACATTTGGCTGCTACATGGTGCAGTTTGTCTGTTTGGAAGGTGAGTTGTTGAACATCTTTGGCTTCCATACCTACTTTCATGGTACACTTCTCTATGGTAGCACCAGTACCAGAGGCACACTTGTCATTCATAGAGGTAAGTACAGTTTTTTTACCATCTTCACTTACTTTAAAGTGTATAATTTTGGCATCTTGCCCACCGAGTTCTATCACGGCTCTTACATCTGGGTGTAGATGTTCAACAGCAAGCACCACAGCATTGACCTCTTGTACAAAACGGGCATTAATAGTAGGAGCAATACGCGTGGCACCAGAGCCTGTAATGTATGATTTGTCAATATGGTTGTAAATCTCAGGGTGGTTTTTGGAAAGCTCCTCAAGAAGCCTTAAAAGGGTGGGTGCTTGTTTGGTATCATGTGCCGTATAGGCTTTGGCTACAATTTGAAATGTCTCATCACAGACAACATATTTGACCGTTGTTGAACCAATGTCAATTCCCAGTGCATATTTTTTCTTTTGCATTTTTTGTGTCATGTTATTCCTTGTGTGGGGCATTTAAACTTTTAAAGGCCCAGAGTAGCCAGATAAGCCCCAGTAGCACAAAAGGGATACTCAGCATCTGTCCAGTAGTAAAGGGTAAAGAGGTAGTGTAGTCTGCCTGACGTGTTTTGGTATATTCAAGCAAAAAACGAACCGTAAACATGTAGGTAAAGAAGATACCAGGGAGTATTTTGGTTGCCATAGAAGCAGAAACTTTTTTATAGACTGTCACCAAAATAAAGAGTAACAAGAGATAAGAAAATGCCTCATAGAGTTGTACAGGGTGGCGTGGCACCATATCTACACGTGCAAAGATGACAGCCCAGGGTTTATCTGAAGGGAGTCCTAAAATTTCTGAGTTAAAGAGGTTTCCAAAACGTACAAAGGCAGCGGTTAAAGCTCCAGGCATACTTACACGAGCAAGCAGCCACCAAAAAGAGCGTCCATACCTTTTGGCAAAGAGATAGAGTGCTACAACCACACCAATGAGCCCTCCATGGCTGGCAAGCCCACCTTTCCAGACCTTGAATATCTCAAGAGGATGAGAGAGGTAGAATGTGGGTTCATACGCAAAACAGTGCATGAGCCGTGCCCCAATTACTGTGCCTACAAGGACATAGATAAGAAAGTTGTCTAACTCTTCAGGATTTTTGCCCTCACGTTTGTATATCCATTGAAGCAACATAAGTCCCAAAAAAAATGAGCCTACAAACAGTAGCCCATACCAACGCAGTTGCAAAGGCCCTAAGTGCAAAATGATAGGGTCTATATCCCAAATAAAGTGTTCCATTGTCTCTATGCCTTAATTAAATTGGCACTATTATACTTTAAATTATTTAAGGGTCTTAACTATTTATTTTCTCTTTTATCTCTTTTGCTATGGTAGAGATTTTTGTGATTTTTTGACCACTCTTTAGACTCTCATCAAGCAAAACTTTCACAAAGGCAGAACCTACAATGACCCCATCAACACCTTTTGCCTTCTCTTTGGCTGTGTTTTGGTCAACGCCAAATCCTACATAAACTGGTGTTTTTGAGTATTTTTTTATGTTTGCCACAACAGATTGTAAATCTTCGCTTTTGCCTGCACCTGTGATACCCGCATAGGCAACAAGATAGATAAACTTTTTTGCATCGGTGACTATCTGTTTGATACGTGCTTCAGAGTCAGTTGGGGCAATAAAATCTATAAGACTAAGTCCTGCCTTTTCAATGCTAGGCTTATAGAGTGTTGCCTCTTCAAAAGGCAAATCTGGAATGATAAACCCATGTACACTACTCTCTTTGGCTTTGTCTATAAATAGTTCTATGCCTTTATGGTAAAAAGGGTTAAAGTAACCCATCCAGAGTGTATCTATATGGGGTGCTATCTTTGTAGAGGCTTCAAAAAGGTGTTCAAGCTTAAAGCCATGTTGTAATGCCTTGAGGTTGGCAGCCTCTATCACTGGTCCATCTGCTACAGGGTCAGAAAATGGCATACCGAGTTCCAGGGTATCTACACCTGCTTCAGAGAGTGCCAAAGAGGCATCTACCGTAAACTCTAAATCTGGAAAACCTGTGGT
>JALVXW010000021.1 GCA_027038155.1 Sulfurovum sp. | reverse complement strand
ATTAGCAATGGCGATACCATTATTGTTAAAACCCACTTCAAACCAACACCTAGTATCTTTCAGGAACAAGATACTATTACCATACACAATGAAGAGGTCAAGTGTAACCTCAAAGGGCGTCATGACCCCTGTGTAGCCATACGTGGTGCAGTGGTGTGTGAAGCGATGATGGCGTTGACACTTGCTGATATGGTACTACTCAATATGGGTAAAAAAATGAACCATCTCAAACAGATATACAAAGGAAAATGATGAAAAAAATAGCTATTATAGGACTGCTTATTGCTGGAGCGGCCACGCTCTATTATGTGACTGCTGGGTCTAAACAGATAACTGTGCAGATGAAATCTCAAGTCAAGCAACAACTCGCTTCTCTTGAAAAAAAAGGGTTTGTTGTTCAAAAAAAAGAGAGTACCCCAAAAAGTGAACACTTTATTATTGACTTTAATGACCCCCAAAAGATTGCCTCTTTGTTTCAAGAAAAGGGGATATACATTACCCCACACGACGCAAAAGCACTCAAAGGGCTTAAGGTTGGGGTAGATGTATCCTATCTTGCTGATGTATATAGTGCCCTCTCCTTAGATATCTATCCTATCACGCTGCCCGATATTTTTACAACGGCAACATTAAATGACAAAGAGCAAAAAGCATTAACACAGTTTCAAGAGATGCTCAAAAGAAAAGTAGTGCTTATGCATATTGACATCAATAAACTAGGCAATAGTTTTAAAGGCTATATGAAAGATATTGATGAAACATTAAAGATAGAAAACAAATCACTCAAAATCTCTATGCAGGCATTTCACTTTCATGGAGCACTCAAAGAGAAACACCTCTCTTCACTAGAACAGACACTTAAAAACTTTACACTCGCACCCAATAACACCTTTTTGTTTCAGCTAAACAACCTAAAGAGTAGCTACGCAAGCACAGGCACAAGCCCATATGACTATAATGCAAACTACCATATAGATGAGGCAACAATAAAAGCCGATAAAAACTTTACACTGCTTATGCACAATCTCTCTACAGACTCCTCTTCGCACTTAGCCCATGGACTTGTCAATGTATCACTCAACACAGAGATAGAGACTGTGCAAGCAAGTAGTAATACAAAGAAAACACAGCTTGACACCATCATATTTAAAATGACTACTGACAACCTTGACATGAAAGCACTTCAAAAACTAGATACTATTGACCCGAACAATCAACAAGCAATACAAGCGGTGCTTCAAGAACTTCTTTCCAAAGGCATACAGTTTGCGATACCTCAATTTTCTGTAAAAAAGATAGCTGTTGACAAACAAAATATGGATGGCTTTACACTTAAAACACTTTTTTCCTTGAAGAATACATTAAACACACAAGCCCTACAGCAAAACCCCCTTGCCGCACTCTCCGCCATTGATGCCACACTCAACCTAACACTCTCTTCGTCTTTTTTTGGCTTTGTTGCACAACAACCTCAGGCTATGATGGCAATGATGTTTTTACAACCCAAAGATGTCAATGGAGACAAAGTGTATGATGTAGAGTTAAAAAATGGCTCACTAAAAGTCAATGGCAAACCTGTTATGTAAACAACGCAGGTTCATCCAAGCCTTTAACCCTAAAACTCTTACGGTGTAGAGGACACCTGCCATACTTCACCAAAGCCTCTATATGGGCTTTGGTCCCATACCCTTTATGCTTTTCAAACCCATACTCTGGGTACAACTTAGCCTGAGCAACTATCTCTCTGTCACGTGTCACCTTTGCCAAGATACTCGCAGCACTCACTTCTTGCACCTTGTCATCTGCCTTGACCATAGTTGTAATGTTGTCAACCCCAAAGGTACTGTTACCATCAAAGAGGTACTGCACATTAGGCAAATGTTTTTGTATAGAAAGCAACCCTCTATGTAAACACTCTGAGATACCCAATGCATCCACCTCAGCAGCTGAAAAAGAGACGATGTGGTAGTCACTGTTTGCTACTACCAAAGGATAAAGTGCCTCCCTCTTCTTCTGGGTCAATTTCTTTGAATCCATCAACCCCTCCACCTCACCAGTCAACACCACACCAGCCATCACAAGTGAACCTGCAAGAGGTCCTCTGCCTGCTTCGTCTATGCCACAGAGTAGTTTATTATTCATCGTTTTCCCATGTTGTATCTTGTTTACAAAGTGCAATCATATCTGTCAATCTATCATCACCATAAAAATACTCCTCCAAAAGAGGTTAATGATACCCTGAAAACTTATATCAAAATATGGATGTAATTTTGGATTATTTTTATTTTCATCAAGATATTGCATTATTTTCTATACGCACCCTCACGTGATTTCACAGAGAGTACCAATATCACAAGTCTATCATTCTCTTTTTTATAAATAACTCGGTATCTGCGTAATTTTAATCTATAGAGAATTCCTACTTCACCTTGAAGTTTTTTAACTTTTCCTACTTTTAATAGTTCTTGTTCATAACTAGCAGAAAAGTTTTCTACAAAAGTAAATAGTGACTCTTTTATAAAAATAATATCTGCTTTTGAAATATGTTTAAAATCCTTTTTAACTCTTGCTTTAAACTCCAAACTATACAAAAATTACACTCCTAAAGCATCAAAGAAATCATCTGCTTTAATACTCTTATCATTCAAACGACTCTCTGCCACCTTTAAATCATTTATGTCCATGTACATTTCCAAAGCTTCCGCCACTATAGCGGTCTTCTTTTTACCTAAATCTTTTGCCAAATTATCTAACTCTGCTAACAACGTTAAGGGTAATGTAAACGTGGTTGGTTTTACTGTTTTATACATAACTTAACTCCTTTATATTGTTTATTATATTGTTTATTATATTAATTGTCAAATCACCCATTAATCAACACCTCTAAAAACGCCTCCCCATACCGCTCAAACTTCACTTCCCCAATACCATGCACTTCCAACATCTCCTCTTTGTTTTGTGGCACTTTGCTTGAGAGGTCTTTGAGTGTTTTATCTGAAAATACGATATAAGGGGGAATGCCTTTTTCTGAGGCAATTTGGGTACGTAGGGTACGGAGTTTATCGTACATCTCAACATCATAGTCGTCAAAGTAAGTGACTCTCTTTTTGGGCTCTGCTTTTTGTATGGTGAGTCTCTCTTTTTTGAGGGCTATAGTATGTGCACCTTTGATGACCTCTACCCCAAACTCTGTTAGCTTGTAAACTTTAAACTCTCCTATAGCTACTGCACCAACCTCTAAAAGTTTGTCACCTATGGTAAGCCATTGACTCTTACTATATGCATTTCCTATACCATAGACAGAAAGAGTGTCATGTTCATTTTGCAAAAGGCGTTGCTCTTTACTGCCTCTGAGTATATCTACGATATAGTGTAGTCCAAACCTCTGTTCTGTTCTCAAGATGGCAGAGAGCATCATGCGTGCAGCTGTGGTAATATCTACTTTTTCTGAGGCTGGGGCACTACAGTTGTCGCATTTACTTTTGCATAACTCTATATGGTCATCAAAATAGGCAGCAATACTCTGATGCCTACAGTTCTCCGAGTTGGCAAAGCGTACCATGCTGTCAAGTTTGCTAAAAGCATGTTCTTTATAAGGTGTCTCAGGCAAATCTTCTATAAAAGCTTTTTGTTGGACAATATCTGCTGCCGAGTAAAGCAATAGTGTTTCAGATGCTAGACCATCACGTCCTGCACGTCCTATCTCTTGGTAAAAATTTTCTAATGTTTTAGGGAGTGTCATGTGCACAACAAAACGAATATTTGATTTGTCTATCCCCATACCAAAGGCAATGGTAGCAACCACTATTTGTACTCGGTCTGCTACAAAGTCTGCATAAGTTCTGTTTTTCTCTTCTGTTGCCAAACCTGCATGATACGCCTTTGCCTCTATGCCTTTAGCTTGTAAAAAACTCGCTATCGCTTCTGTTGATTTGCGTGAAAGCGTATAGATAATACCTGATTCATCAGTATGCAGCTTAAGAAACTCCAAAAGTTGTTGACGTCCATCTTTAATACGGTGTCGTGCATGGATTGTCAGGTTTTCTCTAAAGAGTGAACCTCTTACACGCTTAGGTGTCTGCAAACCAAGGTTGGTTGCAATATCTTCCTCTACTGCCTTAGTTGCTGTAGCAGTAAATGCGGCAATAGGTGTGGTAGCAAACTGCTCTTTAAGGAGTGAAAGTCGTCTGTAGTTCTCTCTAAACTCATGTCCCCACTCCGAGACACAGTGTGCTTCGTCTATGACAAAAAAGTTGACAGGGAGTTGATGCAAAAGATTTAAAAAGTAGGGATTTGTCAAACGCTCAGGAGCCACATAAAGGAGTTTTATCTCTCCCTTATATAGTTGCTCTTCTATCTGCTGAGACTCTTCTAGGGTTTGCATAGAGCTTAGCATTGCCGCACTTATATCATTGGAACGCAGTGCAACCACTTGATCATGCATCAGTGCAAGCAGTGGAGAGACTACCACCGTAATACCTTCCATCAGCAAAGTAGGCAGTTGATAACAGAGAGATTTACCTCCACCTGTTGGGAGTATCATCAATACATCTTCTTTGTTCAGTATCGCATCGACTACCTCTTCTTGAAGAGGACGAAAAGTATCATGTCCGAAATAGTGTTTGAGCGTTTCTAATTTATTCATACTGTAAGTGTAGCGTGATTTTTAAAAAGAGAAGAAAAAGATGTCATATTGCCATGTTTTTTAGTGAAATTTATACCCCACACCCCAAATAGGATGAAAATAGTTTTGTGAATTTTGGGGGTCTATTTTATTTTTAAGCCGATTAATCGCAACATTGACAGCATTATCATTAACCCCTTCACCTTCTACTCCCCAAACCTCATCACGCAAAAAATC
>JALVXW010000020.1 GCA_027038155.1 Sulfurovum sp. | reverse complement strand
TATTTGATAAATCTTTTTGCATTAAGTTTAATTCGACAGGACTTCCCGCACCCTCAGCAACTATCACATCATACTCTTTTTGCAAACTCTTAAAGGCAGCCTTCACAAAAGGTTTAAGCGTGTCAATATCACGGTAATAGCTCCAGACATCTTTGTCTCCAACACTTTTACCGTTAATGATAAGATGCGCTTTTGATCTGCCGCCTGATTTGAGTAAAATGGGGTTCACAAGCGGCGAAGTTTTTAGCCCTATTGCTTCAGCTGCAAAGGCTTGAGGAATGGCAATCTCCCCTGCGTTTAGGTCGGTGACTTGAGAGTTGTTTGAGACGTTTTGTGCTTTAAAGGGAGTAACTTTTATACCTCTTTGGTATAGCAAGTAGGTAATGGCAAAACTCAGTGTCGATTTGCCAGCATCGCTGCTTGTGCCGAAGATACTTAGTGAGTTCATAATATTCCTATAGTTTATGTGAGAGTATTATAACTGACTTTATATAATATGCTATAATACTGTAATACAAACTACAAAAGGAGTCTCCAGTGGTAGCAACAGTCAGACTTAATGATGAACTTGAAGAGCTTCTCAACTCCATATCTAAGCGTTTTCATAAAAAGAAAAGTGATGTTATTCGTGAGGCTATTCGCTTTTATGCCCAAGATTTGCAAAAGAATCAAAAGACACGCCTACAAAAGGCAATGAGCAAAACAATGAAAGAGGATTATAAAGTCTATAAAGAGTTAGAGGATGGTTTGAGTGATGGTCTCTAGGGGAGATATTTGGTTGGTAAATCTCAACCCTATAAAAAAAAACAATGAGGTAGGTAAAGTACGTCCTGCTTTGGTTTTACAGAGTGATGAGCTAAATGCAGGGGCATATCCTACTTCTGTGATTTTACCCATTTCAACGCAGTTAATAGATGATGCAGAACCATTGCGTTATAGAGTAAAAGCACAAGATAAATTACAGCAGGATTCTGATGTCTTAATAGCACAAATCCGTTCTATTGACAATAGCAGATTTATTGAAAAGCTCACACACCTCTCTTTGCAAGAGACGAACTATATTAAAAGTTTGCTCGATGAGGTGTTGAGTTAGTTAAAACTTTCAAACAGTTTGAAGCCCAATTGATTCAGCCGCAAAGGCTTGAGGTATGGCGATCTCCCCTGCGTTTATGTTAATAACTTGAGAGTTGATTTGTCAGCATCGCTGCTTGTCCCGAAGATACTTAGTGAGTTCATTATATTTCTCTTATTCTTAATTTTTTGTAAAAGAATTGTTTATTAAGTTGAATTTTATTAGAATTACAAAAATACAAAGGTTGGAAGATGAATAGTACTATTGTCAAAAAGATATTTGCAACGAATATCTGGATAGTTTTAGCATTTGTGATTACTATTTTTAGCTTTACTTACTACAATCATGTAGTTGAAGAGTATCAGAATTTAGAGACCAAGAATGCCGCAGTTTTGAAAAAAAGTATTCAAAAAATTCTCTTATCAAATGAAAAAACATTAAAAGATTCTCGTAAGTTCTCAAATTCATTTGCAGATATCGCAAGCAATGTTGAACAATTGGAATTTATAGGGAGTATATCGACTCAACTTATTAAACTCGCTTCTTTCCCAAATGATACAAAAACAAGGGCTTTAGTTGTTTCTATGTTAGATAACTGGACAGATAAAGTTGTAAAAAAGAGTTCTATATTTTCTTCATCTTATAAAGATTTAAAAAAGCAGATTCAATTGATAAAGAGTAGTAAAAATTATGATGATATAGTTGTTACGCAAGATATTTTAAATGATTTGGCATCTGCAACGGTGGATGCGGTCCTTGATATTAATGATAAAGCGGTTGAACAGACAAGTAAGCTGAATAAATCTATAATGAGTGTGAAAACATCACTGCAAAGAGATGAAAAAAATGTAGAAAATGCAGAGAAATTACGAAATAATGCGTCAAAAACAAGATCTTTTGCAACATCTGTTATATTTGCAGCGGCAATTTTAACATTTATTGGTCTTATTCTTCTCTTTTTTGTTACAAAAAATCTACGAAAAGGTTTTATTGATATTGCTACTGATTTGGCAAAAATCACAGAACAAGATGGTGTCATTAATCTGCAAAATAGTAAAAATGTTGATAAAGAGAAAAATGAAATCACTTTTATTCAATATTCGCTTTACAATATGTTACATAAGCTCTCCATGCTCTTGAAACAAATTGAAAATATATCTGAACAAAATAGACAAATCGCTACTACGATGAATACTTCTTCTGCAGAGATTAGTGAACATATAGAGCATGAATCCAAAGAAGCTTCTGTAGCAAGTGCCAAGGGCGAAAAAGTTAGATCTACTCTTGAGGTCTCTGTAAATGATGCTGAAGCTACAAAAGAAGATATTTATGAAGCTGTTACTACTCTTACTTCTACGCAAAATGATGTAGAAAGTCTTATAAATAGTCTAAAAGTAAGTGTAGATAATGAGGTTACTTTGGCCAATAGCCTCAGAGAGCTAAATACAAATGCCAATGAAATAAAAAATGTATTGGATGTGATTAGAGATATCTCAGATCAAACAAATCTGCTTGCACTCAATGCAGCTATAGAAGCTGCACGCGCAGGAGAACATGGACGAGGTTTTGCCGTAGTTGCGGACGAGGTAAGAAAACTTGCAGAAAAAACACAGCACTCTCTTACTGATATTAATGCGACAGTAAGTATTATGACAGGTTCTATAGATGACATAACACAAGAGATAGAAAAAAATGTTGATTTTGTAGAGGAGCTGGCTGGAAACAGCGAAGAGGTAGAGATGAGTGTGCAAAATGTCTCTACTAAGATGGGAGAGACGGCAGATACTGCACAAAAAAGCCTCTCAGTTACAAAAAATGTTTCAAATGAAACGCAGGCAATCATTGCAAATATTGTCACAATCTCGGAATTGTCAAATAAAAATAGAGACTCTATTATCTCTATAGTAAAAAATATACAAGAGATATCTAGTGGATCAACACAACTCAAACAAGAGTTGAGTAAATTTAAAATATAAGGAAAACGATATGAAAAAAATTGTTCTACTCGCAGTCGCAAGTAGTTTGGTAACGACTGTAACATTTGCAGATTGTACTTCATTAATGGCAAAATATAATGCACCAGATCCATCTATTAAGACGATGAGACAGTTAAAACGCTGGGTAAAAAGAAAAGTAAAAGATGCGAATAAAGGTGCACTTGAGAAGTGTTTAGTAGATAGAGCGGCAGATAATCCAAATAAAGCAACAGTTGCTGGCGAATAATTTAAGGAGATAGAAATGAAAAAAATAGCATTAAGTACAATTTTACTTGCAGCTTTGGCATCAAGCTCAATGGCGCAAACATACTCTCAAGCAGATATGGATAAGGTTTTAAAAAGATTAGATGCATTAGAGAAAAATAAAAAATCTGTAGATGAATCTATAGACGAACTGTACGACAGAGCAGATGAAAATGAGTTTGAAGCAACTATGAATCACATTAAATGGGGTGCAGAGTTCGAGGTGAGTGATAACTTCATAAATGGCAAAACTGGTTCTTACAGTGATGTTCCTGGAGCGAATGGAAGAACATATACTGACAATAATGTTTTAACTACAAAACTAAGACTTAATATGGAGTCAAAAGTAAATGCAAAAACAAAATTTACAGGTCGCCTTGCAATGTATAAAGGATGGAGTGATTCAGTAAATGAAAATTTGACAGACCCGGCACAAGGTCGTAAACCAGTAGGAAGTAGTGCTATTTATGTAGAGAGAGCGTATGTAGATTACTCTGTTACAAACTCTTTCATAGTTACTCTTGGTCGCCAACCGAGTTCAGATGGTCCGGGTATGACACTTATAGAAAATACAAAAAGAAAGTCTACTTACCCAGCACTTCTTTTTGATGGAGCGGCAGATGGTGCTGTTTTAACATATAAGGCTATGCCAAAATCAGCTATGAACGCTACATTTAGAGCTGCTTATGGAAAAGGGTATCAAAAACATGAAAACTTCTCTCCATATGCTCCAAGTAGTGAAAACATAGATGATTTAGATGTATATGGTGCATTTTATGAGATGAATCTTCCATTTAAAGCTATGGGTGAAAATCTTCTTGTGTTAAGTTATGTGCATGCAACGAACTTTATTGGGCATCCTCAATATACAGCAGCACCAAACAATAAGAACTTAGGTGATATGGATTTAGCTGGTGTTTATTTTGAAAATAATAAAGCATTTGGAACAAATCTAAACTATTTCCTCTCATATGGTTACAATAATCCTAAAAGTAATGGTAACACTGTAAACTTTGGTGCTATGACACATAATCAAAATGTTGCACTTATTAAAAATAATGGTTATGCTGTTCAAGTTGGTGCAAGATATGATTTTAATTCCGGAATTAAACTTGGGTATGAGTTTAACCACGGAAGTAAATACTGGTACTCATTTACAAATGGTAGTGCAGATCTTCTTAACAAACTTGCAACACGTGGTAATGTAAATGAGGTCTATGCAATGTATCAAATGGATATAAATCAATTTATAAAAGTAGGGTATGAAGATATCGAGTATGATTATACTGGAAGTGGTTGGCATATAGGCAAACCACAAAAAACTGATGACTACATCAAAAGAGGATACCTAACGTATAATCTTCGTTTCTAAATAAAACTCTCAAACGCAGCTTGTAGTTTCTTATGAGCTGCTGCATCTTTTACAGCAAAACGCAGCCACTCATCACTCAAGTAATCAAAACTCCCACATGTCCGTACAAGAATTTTATGCGCTAAGAGATGCTCGAAAAGTTGGGCTGCGTTTGGTGTATGCACAAGGATGAAGTTCGCAT
>JALVXW010000019.1 GCA_027038155.1 Sulfurovum sp. | reverse complement strand
GAAGCTTACGCTTTTGGATGTTGCTATTGACTTCAAAGAGGGCTTAGCCCCTGTAAAAACCCCTCATCTTTTTTTGACGTATGATACCAAAGGACTCTTCTTTGGGTTAGATAGACCTCTGTATCAAGATAAATCATTAGCAGGGAGTCGTGTCTCTATTGTAAATCTTAGAGAGAATAACACCACTTTGAGTGTGAACCTTAAACTCAATACACCCTTTGATGCCACCGTTAAAAAGCTACTCAATGCCTATCATGTGCATACTCCTTTGGTACAAAAAGAGGGGCTTACAAATGCCTCTGTCAAGATAGAGGTAGGATTAAAAAAGAGATACCATCATGTTGTAACCGAGGCTACTTTTACAAAAGGGGATATTGTTATTGGCAAGGTAACACTCCCTGTGGTACGAGGAGGAGTGCATTATGAAAATGGCGTGGTTGCCCTACGGGATATCGTACTTCAAGCAGCAAACTATGCAGGTACAATAGATGGAAAACTGAATCTTAAAAAAAGAGAGTTAAACGCTGTTTTTGATACACAATACCTCTATATAGGGAAGAAAAAAGAGCCTTTGCTCTCTTTAAAAAAAGAGAGATTACCGTTTAGATTGACCTATAAAAATGGTATCAATGTAAAGATTCCTAAGCTTGCTGTATCATTGAAACATACCAAAAAAGAGTCTCGTCTTACGCTCTCTAATCTCAGTAAAGTAAAAGCCTATCTCTCCTCTGAAATTCCTATAGAGGAGGGGGGAGAAGCAACAATCGTAACGAAAGATTTTCAAAGATACCACTTTAGTGGCGAGATGAAACGTTCAAAATGTTTTTTGTATGAAGAGAATGGGGCTTGTAAAACACGTTTGCCATTTAGAGGGACAGTTACTCCTACAAATATAGAACTCTATGCTTTGGGAAAGAAGTTTTATTACAATCAATCAAAATCGCGCGTAGAGCTCAATGGTATTCATATCGATTTAAAAAGGTTTTTGAAGTTTAAAGATGAAAAAAAATCAAACAAAAAGAGATTAGTGATTATCGGTAAAAAAAGTCACCTCCGCTATGGTGAGTATCAGTTATTGACAGAGAGTTATGATGTGGAAGTCTCAGCCAATGGCGATATCAATGCTACAGGCAGTGCAGGGGGAGATATTGTTACATTCTCAAAAACAAAAGATATATTTTCGCTTCAGGCACTGCGTATCAAAGATGAAATTTTGCATCCACTTATCCATTTTGATGGCTTAAAGGGTGGCAGATACTCTATTGTAACCAAAGGTAATCCAGACAAAGTTATGTCCGGTGAGATTATTGTTGAGGGAGGGGTAATGAAAGATTTTAAAGCATATAACAATGTCTTTGCGTTTATCAATACTCTACCTGCCTTAGCGACACTTCATAACCCCGGATATTCAGATAAAGGTTTTGCTATTGAGTCTGGTGTGGTAAAATACCGTATCATTCATGGAGATAAAATTATTTTTGATTCTATCTACATTAAAGGTAAGTCAGCCACTATTTCAGGCAAAGGAGAACTGGATTTAAAACAAAAAACAATCAAGATAGATTTGGGTATCCAGACGGCACGTGAATTAGGAAAGGTCATCGGAAGCATCCCTTTGGTAGGATATATTCTGGTAGGCAAAGACAAAAGCCTTACTGTGGGGCTCAAAATTAGAGGAAGTTTAGACAAGCCAGAGGTAAGTGTTTTGGCAGCCAAAGATATACTCACCTACCCCTTTGAACTGATTAAACGCACCCTCACAGCACCACAAAATTTGATAAAACAATCACAATAGAGTATAGTAGATACATGAATAAAATTATACTATCAAGTACTATTTTGACACATATGATTTTTGCAGATTTTTCTGCCCAAGAAGCACTTGAACTGGAGATAAAAGCTGCCAAAATACGTAAAGAATGTATATAATGTTATTTGAGCACTCCATAAGTACTACCATTCCCTAAAATAATTACATCATATAGACTATTGGTTGGTGCAAATACAGCATTGCCTGCTTGATTTGAATGAGAGTTTCCAGCAATTTGAGGAATAAATTCATTCCAGGTTTTACCACCATCTGTGGACTCTATTACTGTTAATGTGCTAGTAATTGAAGCTAAAATTCTATCACTATTTTTAGGATCTATCCCCAACAGAGTTAACATATGATTACCATCTGCAACACCCTCTTTTCCATCTATATTTAACCCACTACCTCTTGATATAATAGTTGTATTTGATTCAGATACAAGATTTACTTTTTTCAAAGCAAAAGGCTCTGTGCCATATACAAGTTTAGAGTACTTTATAGCATAATCTCGTGCAACTTTAGCACTATCGTCACTATCGAGTTTTTCAATATTGGCAGTAGCCAATATTGCACTACCATCTCTACCAAACAGACCACTAAATATATACTCATCTTTATCTAAACCAAATGTATAATCATTATAGTTATCAGGAAGGTTATTGAGTGGCATTTTTATTATGCCTAACTCTGCATTGATAGCATAAACATACTCTCCATCACAATAGACATCTTTAAATGAACGACTAATTCCTCGTGAACTTGTAAATTGGATACCATTTCCTGGTTTTCTAGCATCTGTTATCTTTTTAACTTCACGTAAATTATCATCGCTAAAGTGTTTAGCAACTAAAATAACATTAATTCCGCCAGATTGATACCCAGCAACAACGAGAGTATCACTATTCTTATCGTAATACCTTCTCACCCTTATGCTCTCTTCTAAGTACATATACGTTTTAATATCACTTAATCTTTCAAATTCCAAATTCTCTTTATTGAATTTATAGATACCTGAACGGTCTTGTGCATAAAAATTGCCTTTTATCCATTGTGTCCAATAGACATCACCAAGTATCCCTTTGAGACCAGCTGTATAATGCCAACTCTCTCCTGCATCATCTGAGAAGAATGCTGCTGAATCCATATAAGTTTGCATCATCTCTTTTGGATTGTTAGGGTTAATAGCTATATCTGTTGAGACCATATTGTCCATACCTCTGTTTTTGATACCAGACCACCAAAAAGAGACAGAGTCATCTGTAGGAGAGATGTTGATTTTGTGGCTATTGTTATGAAATCCATCTTCATAGATAGATATATTTCCATAATACCACTTTATTTTTCCATCATATTCAGACCCAGAGTTTGAAACGTTACTGGTATATGAGTTAAAAGTTTTTCCATTGTCTGATGAGACTTTAACCTCTATAGTATTAGCCACATATATTTTCCCACCATAGGAGTATGCAGTATTGAGTCCAGAAAAAGAGGGGAAATAAGAGGTACCAAAACTCATCTTGCCGACTTGATAACTCTCTGTAAAAGAGGTATAGGAGCCGTTATCAGGCACTGACCAATGTACAGTATTTCTCTGTCCCAATATAAAACCTTTTGAATAAGTTTTTCCGTTCACCTTCGCAGTCTCTGTAACTCGCTCAAATCTATCGCTATTATCTGTTACATTAAGTCTATAGACCACATCTTGCATAATAAGATAGAGGTACGTTTTCCCATTAGAAGTATCTATATGCTTCAAAAGTGTACCTGAAGCTCTTGTAAAGCTATTGCCCTTATGAAATCTTGCTAAGTTTAACCCTTTGTAAATTCTTCTAAAGTTATATTTTTCATTACTTATATCACCCTTTGTATGCACATAGACACCTGCTGTATTATTGGTATCGTCATTGTCTCCATAGGCTAAAACATAGAGTTTATCATCAATAGCTTCACCATAATCTATCGGATAAACACCATCTTTGTGTTCAAAAATAGAGTCTGTAATGTTTTTCCAGCTATCATCACTTTTAGGGTCATCCTCGCTTACAAAAAGTCCTCCCTTTCCTACAACAAAAAGTTCATCTTGAAGATTAACTATATCTCCATAATAGTATTTTCCAGATAAGCCTGTCGGATTATTTTTATCTAAAAGAATAAAATTGTACTCCTCTCCTTGCCTAAATGTTTCAATATCTTGCGGTATGTCTGTAATATCAACCCAAACACCAAGTTTATTAAAAGGCGTACTTGTGGTCTCCAATTTATATCCTGCTGCAAAATAGGCAATAACTCTGTCTCCCTCTTGTCGTATAGTGATTTTATTTGTTTTTAAATAGCCGCCACCAATATGTTGAGAGTGCCATGTTTTACCTCTATCGGTACTAAAAGAGAGAACACCATAAGTGGCTACACCAAAAAGCCAATCTGGATTTTTAGGGTGTTCAATAATAGCAAAAAGTCTAGGAAGTGTATATTTTTCTGCACCACTACCTATATCTTTGGCATGAATATTTGATACAAGTTGTCGAAATGTCTCTCCTCCATCATGAGAGATACTCATCGCACCCATATCTCCATTTTCTATAACTGTTTTACCATCACTATGATGAAAAAGAAGATGGTGTGACCCTCCAGAGCCTGTCCCCAGCGTTTTGATTCTCTTCTCCACACCACTGTCGTTTGTGAGGTGCATGAGGTTTTCCAGCTCTTCTGTTGTATCAACATCTATTGTGTCACTCCCACTCACCCCAGCATCATCCACCACCGTAAGCCTTACTGTATGATTGCCCTCACTAAAGTCATCTTTGCTAAACCTCTCCTCAAAACTAAGCACCTCCTCATTCTCTGTCCACCAGTGACAGACAATGCTTCCATCTTCGTCTGTGCTACCATTTGCATCAAGCACGATACTGTTTCCAGAACGTCTATAGCTTGCTTGTGCTATGGGGGCTAGGTTCTCTGTGGGCGTAAGTGTAGGAGCTCCTTCAAATGCCACAATACCAAAACTGTTGCTAAGGTCAATAAACTCTTGTGAACCCAAAAAGCCATCAAGTACCTCTTGTC
>JALVXW010000018.1 GCA_027038155.1 Sulfurovum sp. | reverse complement strand
CACCGCCTCATCTTCAAGTGCTTCAAGTACGGCATTGCGTCCGTATATTGTCAGTACCTTGTCAAAAAAGGCTTTTTTTGCCAAATATGCCTCTGAGTCTTGCACCTTATTTTTCACCATTCCATGCAATATGTGGTTTGCCCTCATCATCAAACGCCACGGCTGGCATACCCATGATGTTGTACCCCGCATCCACATAATGCACTTCACCTGTCACCCCTGAGCTTAGGTCAGAGAGCAGGTACATTCCAGAGTTTCCTACCTGCTCAATCGTCACATTCTCTTTGAGTGGTGCATGGGCTTTGTTCCATTTGAGCATAAACCCAAAGTCCCCTATGCCTGCGGCTGCAAGTGTTTTGATGGGCCCTGCCGAGATAGCATTGACACGTATGCCATCTTTGCCTAAATCTTCAGCCAGATACTTTGTCGTCATCTCCAACGCAGCTTTGGCTACCCCCATAAGGTTATAGTTGGGGATATACTTCACCCCACCATAGTAAGAGAGTGTCAATACAGAAGCGTTGTCTGAGAGTATAGGCTTTAACTCACGTACAATTTCAATGAGTGAATAGACAGAGATGTCCATCGCCACATCAAACGCCTCTTTGCTAATGTCAACAAAACGTCCGCTAAGCCCCTCTTTGGGTGCAAAAGCGATGGAGTGGACGATAAAGTCTATCTTCCCCATATCTTTTTCCAAAGAGGTTTTGAGTGCTTTTATCTCTTCTGGTTTGCTCACATCACAAGGGTAGAGCCTTGCACCACACCCCAAATCTTCTGCAATGGGTGCCAGCTTTTGCTCAAAACGCTCATTCAAAAACGTAATAGCCATCTTTGCTCCCTGCTCTTGACACGCTTTGGCGATACCATACGCGATAGACTTTTTATTGGCGATGCCTAAAACGACACCTTTTTTACCTTTCATTATCATTCAACTACTCCAAAAATAAATTATGTTATTTTAGCATCATCTAACAAAAACGAAAGTGTAATCATGAAAAAAATATTAATCATCAGCACAGGTGGTACCTTTAACAAACACTACAACCCCATAAATGGCACACTTGAGATAGACAAATCCTCTTTGGCTCTACAGCAAATAGCCTCCAAATGGCTCTGTGAATTTGAGATACTTAACATCATCGGCAAAGACTCACTGGAGATGACCAATCAAGATAGACTTGAACTTCTTAGTACCATACATCAGTCAAACTATCATAAAATCATGATTGTTCATGGTACAGACACTATGGAGATTACCGCTGAGTATTTAGCAGCATCTACACTGCAAAAGAGCATCATCCTTACAGGAGCGATGGTTCCCTACTCCATAGACCCAGTAGAAGCCACTGCCAATCTTGCTTCAGCCTATGGCTATCTCAATGCATTGGAAAAAAAGGGAGTCTTTATTGCTATGAATGGCGTCATTGAAAGTTATGAAAAGGTGAAGAAAAACCGTAAAGAGGGTAAGTTTGTTCTCTCAAAAGAGAACTACGGTTGATTTTCTACACACTTTTAGTTGGTTTTGATACAATTAGATTTTAAAATAATATAAGGAAAATCATGAAACATACACACTTTTCTCTACTCTTTGTACTTTTTGCACTCTTTGGCTTTAATGCCTGTACCCCTGCTCTTCCTACAACACCTAACCCTACCATTACACAGCATCAAGCAACCGTACAGGAAGAGGAGCAAAACATCAAAAGTGTTGCAACACACATAGAGACCAGTCTAGAAGAAAAAGCATATCTATCGGCAAGCCCAGAGAAGATGAAACGCTACGAAAACAAGATGAAAAGTATCGCCTCTGGTATTCCCTCCGATCCAGAGTATCAACGTATTCCTTTAGATACCGAAGAGAAAAAAGAGTGGTTTAAAGACCTTACCTTTAGACTATGGGACAGACAAATTACACGTCAACAGTTTTTAACAGAGGGGCTTAAACGATTCCCTGCACACCTGCATGAGTTTCAGTTTATCATTGATGGATTTGAAAAGTAAAAAATATTTCTAAACATAAGGAATTGGGTCTGTAACACCTGCTTCTTTAAACCCTTTGAGTCTTAGCCTGCATGAGTCACATACACCACAGGCCCTCTCTTGCTCTTTGTAGCATGACCATGTATCTGCCAAAGGCACACCCAACGCCAATGCTTTTTGTACAATCTGACTCTTTTTGAGTGCTACCAAAGGCATCTTGATGGCTAAGTGTGTCTCATCTTTGGTGCCTAGATTAATTGCTTTTTGCATCTGCTCTATGTAGCTCTCTTTACAATCAGGATACCCCGAACTATCCTCTTCTACTACCCCTATATATAAAGCTTCTGCCCCATGTTTCTCGGCAATCGCAGCTGCAATAGAGAGAAAAATACCATTTCTAAAAGGCACATAGGTTACAGGCACCCCCTCCTCTATACCACCCGTGGGCACCTCTATACGCTTGTCTGTTAAAGCTGAAGCACCGATGTGTTCAAAAAAAGGTAAATCTATCTCATAGCTCTCTACTGCGTTGAGTGCGTCTGCTATCTTGCGAAAACACTCCAACTCTTTTTGTTCAGTACGTTGATTGTAGTTAAAATGCACCGCAACAATCTCATAGCTCTCGTTTTGGGCTAGCTTTGCACTTAACGCACTGTCCATGCCTCCAGATATAATACATACACACCGTTTTTTCATGTCACATCCTGTCTCAAATTTCACCACCATTTTACCACTATTTGGGTAAACTTCCGACATGATAGAGTTAGAGAACCACACGGACCTTCCTGTAGATAGAAGTATGCTTGAAAAAATAGCTGCCAGCCTCTCGGCAAAAGAGGTGGAACTGCTTATTGTTAACGATAAGACGATGCAGGAGCTCAACAGCACACATAGAGGGAAAAAAAGCAGTACCGATGTACTCTCTTTTCCTCTTGAAGCACCATTTGGCAAAGAGTTTGGTATGCCTCTAGGGTCTATTGTTGTCTGTGATGCTTTTGTAAAAGAGCAGGCAAACACATTGGGGCACAGCAAAGAGGAGGAGCTTGCTCTACTCTTTATCCATGGGATGCTACACCTTCTTGGATTTGACCACGAAGCAGATAACGGAGAGATGAGAAAAAAAGAAGAAGCACTCATTGAAGCTTTTCATTTACCCAAAAGTTTAATTGTAAGAACGGAGAATTAAGTTGAATTTTGTACTATTTGTTATCGCCATGGGCGTACTTATTTGGGGTGCAGACCTTATTATTGCACAGAGTGAGCGTATTGCGTTAAAGTTTAAGATACCTGAGTTTATTATTGGGGCTACGCTGATTGCTTTGGGTACATCACTCCCAGAGATGGCTGCGAGCATAGCCGCTGCATACATGAACAAACCCGACATCGCCATAGCCAATGTGATAGGAAGTAATATTCTCAATATTACACTGGTGCTTGCCACTGTCTTTCTTATAGCCAAAAAAATCAACCCAGATAGAGACTTTTTTGCCAAAGACAGTACCTGGGCACTGGTACCTGTTTTGGTTTTTATACTCATGATACTAGATGGTGTTATCTCTCGTTTTGATGCAATATTGCTTCTGCTTCTTATGGGTGCGTATATACTTTTTTTGGTGCAAGATGCCAAAAATATGCCTGAAGAGGAGATACTTCAGACAGATGAGTCGCACTTCTCTTGGATAAAAGTGATACCTACACTTATAGGTGCATTTTTACTTGTGGTTGTGGGGGCACATTTTACAGTAGAGAGTGCCTCCGAGATAGCTAAAAATTTTGGTATCTCTGAGTGGGTTATTGGTATTGTGATGGTCTCCCTTGGTACCTCTTTGCCAGAACTTGTAGTAAGCATTGCCGCAGCACTCAAAGGCAAGGTAGATATGGCGATAGGCAATATCATCGGCTCAAACATGGCAAACACTACAGTGGTACTCGGAGCAGCTGCACTCACACACCCTCTTGGCATTGATGCCTCTAGCTATCTTTTTGACATAGCCACAATGATAGTTGCAACGTTTTTACTTGTGTTTATTACGGCAAACAAGCTTTACAATAAATCTGCAGCGATTAGCCTGCTTATTGTTATGGGACTCTTTTTAAACCATACACTTCAAAGTATGTAAATCTTACTTTGAAATATTTATATCATTAGAGGTTACATTAAAATAATCATGCCTATAAAGCCACCTGTAGATATCTGCAGCAATAGGCCCTGCGGTAGAGCCGCCATGCCCCCCATGCTCTACCAAAACTGTCACAACAAACTGCGGGTCATCAAAAGGTGCATAGGTTGTTAGCCATGCATGAGAACGATGAAAATAGGCAAGTTCAGACTCCTTAAGCCTTGCTTTGGTAGATTGAGGAATGGAAGCGACTTGTGAAGTACCTGTTTTGCCTGCAACCACAACAGGGAGTTGACTCATTGTTCTAAAGGCTGTTCCTTTTCGTATATTACATACATCATACATACCTTTACGAATCTCGGAAAGATGATGAGAATTAAAACTAATAGGTGTCAATACAGGCTTAACCTTTTTCCCGTCTATCTCTTTGGCAATATGTGGCACAGCAAGGTGCGAAGTGGCAATAAGCCCTGTATAACGTGCTACCTGCAAAGGCGTTACCGAATCATACCCCTGTCCTATAGAGGAGATAACTGTCTCTCCCTTATACCATGGTTGAGAAAAACGCTTCTGCTTCCATGCTTTATCGGGGATAACACCTGCATACTCTTTGGGCAAATCTACACCTGTTTTGACCCCCAGCCCAAAACTACGCAGATTTTTTGCCATCGCATCAATACCCACCTTTAGACTCTTTTTATAGAAGAAAACATCACAACTCTCACGTATGGCACGTCTTAAATCAACACTGCCATGCCCCCAGCGAGACCAGCACCTAAACTTGT
>JALVXW010000017.1 GCA_027038155.1 Sulfurovum sp. | reverse complement strand
TTCAGGGTGTAATGCTGGGGCTTACACTGTTATTAAGCATTGTCAATTTTAGTGATGGTGAAACCAATGTGCTGGAAGGGTTTTTGCACTTTATCCTGTTTGTAGTGTTTGCATTTTTGTTGTTTGTTTAAAATTAAAATATATTTGGAGAAAAGAATGTCAAAAAAACTTACAACTTTACAAAAAAATCTACTTTTTACCCTTCCTTCTACCACACCCACACTAAAAACCTACGCCATAGTAGATAGCATACGAGATGAAAGTGTCAAAGAAAAGATACCATGGAGTGGACTAAACTATCTTGATTTATGGCATGAAGACTTATGGGAACATGAACTAGAAGTTCCTCTTTATCTGCTAGAGTTAGAGGAAGACAATGAGTTTACAGAGTATCTGCTAGCTAATAAAGATAAAGACTTGGCAAGTTACTTCATCAGTCCTTATCGTTTAGAAGTGCTTCAACATTATTACAACTTCTTCACTTACCCTGAGATAGATAAAGAAGGCTTTGAAAAGTATGGTAGAAAAGAAGCAACCCCCAAGGGCAAAGAATGGAGCCGTAAAGCTTACTTTGGTTTTTATGATGCCAATGTTTTGGCTGATTATATACAAACACTCCATACAGAAGAAAAGATAGATGAATTCTTTGCAGGTGTGGCGATGTGGTTTGTGCCAAGTAGTACGCAAGAGAGTGAACTCTACATCGCTTTTAGAGACAAAGAAGGTCAGGTAGATGATGTCAATCTTGATTTGAATCAATTACTAGAAGTTGAAGCTCCTATGCTCAACTTCGATACAGTAAGTTTCCCTACTATCCCCAACCTTGAAGATTATGCCCACGAAGTGACTTTAGACCTCAAGCAAATGGAACTTTTTGAGCAAAGGCATAGAAGAAAGTTTATAGACAATGTTTTCTTTTGGGCAGAGAAGGAAGGGTATACCTTTTATCACCCTAAAGAATTTAATAAACAAAGAGCCTTTGAACTCTTTAGTGAGGCAAATACTTTAGGTTTAATAAATGAAGATGCTGTCTATAAGTACATCATCTATGCCTTGCTTGTACTGAAACCTATGCAAGAGACTACGGTATATCAAAAGCTAAGACAAATGCCAAATGAAAAAACAAAAACCGAACTTTTAACCCAAGAGATATGGAAGATACTACAATTTCAAAGGAGAGCAAATGGCTAGAGCAGTACCCTATAGAGCTAGAAAAAATCACAAAGCAGGTGACCCTGCCGTCAAACCTAAATGTTGTAAAGGTGAAGAGAAAAAGGTAGTCAAAGCATGTAGCATAGATGCAAAAGAAAATACATCTTTTGTAAAAAACCAAGAAGAGCGAAACAAAAAACGAAAAAAGTACAATGCCAACTCAAAACATAAACATAAAAAACCCATCTATGCAGTAAGAGATAAAACATGGAAAGATAAGCACTGTATGAGTACGCTCTTTAACTATGAAAACCCTGCTATTGTAAAAGAAAATCTAAAAAAGCTAAAAGAGGAGCTAGGGCACCTTGAAGATGACTTTGAAACTGTGTTGGTAGATTTGGGTAAAGGTATCGCAGTAGATAAAGTAGAAAAGGTGGCTGCTGTAGGTGGTTGTGCTGTAGTTGGTGGCGTAGTAGGTGGCATTGTAGGGTTTTTCTTTGGTGGTGCAGGAGCCGTACCTGGAGCAGCCTTGGGTGCAGGACTAGGAGAGTCTTTGTGCGGGGCAGTAGCCATAGCAGACACTGTCTTAGATGCAGCAAGCGGTGCAAAAGAGTTATGGAACAATAAAGAGAAGATAGCACAAAAGATAAAAGAACTTTCTCACTCTACAAAACAAGTAGAAAAACTTAACAAAACAGTCACTGAGCTACAAAATGCCTCTGCCCAAGAGAGAAAAGCACTCAAGGAAAAGCTATACAAAGAGATGGGGGAGCAGATAGCCAAAGACCCCTGTCTGGCAGCCAAACGCTGTGAACTCAAACCCTACAAAGACCCAAGAGATGCACAAAGAAAACAGCCCAACAAAGAGAAGCAACCCATGGACAAGATTTTTGACCTTGGAAATGCCTCTGGATGTTGCCCAGGACAGCAAGCCCACCATGTTATACCCAGTGCAAAAGTAGCTCACTGTAAACACTACAATAAAGATGAAGCCCCTACTGTTTGTGTAGAGGGTGGAAAAGAGAATGGTACACACGGTAAGATGCATGCCGCAACGGATAAAAATACACAAGATATGGTTGATGGTGAAGGAGTATATGCAAACGGTCACCCCTGTGGAAAAAAAGCAGACACCATGGACTGCACCGTAGAAGCCTCTGCCCAAGCTATGATGGAAGTATTTAAAGACTCCCACTGTGACAAAGAGTGCATCGAAAAACAACTACATAAGTTTTATGACAAACTCTGCAAAGGAGAAAAGATGACACCTAGAGATAGGGACGGGAATGAGGTTAAGAGAGATGGAAGTAATATAGAAAAAGAAGGATTATAATCATGACAATACAAGAAAAAATGAATATAGCATTAAGTGGCTGGATAATCACAAGAATAGGTATGATAGATAGATACCGTTATCTTGTCATTGCCAAATGGAGCAATGATGATGACAAAAATCCTTTTAGAGCAAAAGATGGAAAAAAATATAATCATCCAGCACGAATGATGAGCATAGATTTAGAAAATAATAAAATTGATTGGTTAACGGAACTCGACGGCTGGAGCTACGGCTACTGCGACGGAGGCATAGTGGGAGGCAACAAAGAAGCCTTCTTTGGCTCCTACAACGGTGTCACCTACCACCTAGACTATGGTGCAGACAAGTTTGAACACGAAGAGCTACTCTCAACAGACAAAAGAAGAGAGCTAGGCATTAGTAGGGGTATTAGAGCTATAAAAGTGATAGGAAATCATATCTACACAGGCAGTACAGGCAACCAAATTCACCGTAGAGACGCAGCTAAAAAATGGACACTCATCAGTCAAGAGCCTAGAGAATATGCCCATAAACTTGGAAACAGTAGTGTCTCCTCCCTAGACGGCTACTCAGAAAACGAAATCTACTTTAGCGGGCAAGAGGGTAACCTCTGGTATTTTGATGGTAAATATTGGGAGAAGATATTTGGCATGCCTGAGAGTATAAACTTCGAGTATGTACTCTGCTCTGATGACGGTAAAGTCTATGCCATAGATTCTCATGGACAAGGTGTAGCCGTAGGAAGAGGCAAAGACTTTACCTTCATCCCCATGAAAAAAGAAGACCCAGCCAACGGAGGTATCACCTTTGCAGCCACGCATTACAAAGGCAAGATATACCTGGCAAGGTACAGCATGTATGAGTTTAGAGGTGACCACTGGGTAAAAGCCAACATCCCAGGCGTATATGGTGGCGTAGAACACCTAGCAAGCAAAGACGGTATGCTCTTCATAGGCACACCCTATAGCTTAAAAATATATAACGGTAAAGAAACATTCACCCTCTACGGAGAAGAAAAAGAAGATGCAAAACTCATCACCAAAGCCCTCATAGAAACAAGCACAGACTTCTTGAAAAAAGGTCATGCCTTGCTTGATGAGATGGATGAGCAGAGGAGAGAGTAAATGGATAAATATTATAAATACCGTAGAAATAAAACAGAAAGTATTTTTATCAAAATGCTTGAGAATAGTAGTATCGTAAATATTGTTGCATCACTTGGGCTCTTCATTGGTGGTCTGTTGTTTTTATTCTATTACCTACACATAGGCTTTATGCCAAACTTAAATAATTTTACAGATTTTACTTATTTGCTTTTTGCAATGGCTATCGTAGGTATATCTTTATTCTTTATACTAATCGCTCTATTTGTATTACCTGCTATTTTTTACAATAAGGTCATGAAAAACTATCTATCTGAAAAATATTTTATTTATAGTATATCTATATTCCCAATTATTATGCTATCTTATTTGATAAAAGAAACATGGCTGAAAGAAATTGATACAATATGTCTTTTGTTGTGTGTATCCATATTGTTATTTATAGCAGTACCAATTGCTTTATCTAAAACTTTAACCATAAAAGAAATTGGAAAACAAATATTGTATATATTTATACAATCAATAGTTAGCCCTTACTCCATTATATTAGTCTATACAATTTTTCTTTTGTCTCATCAGATGGATGTTACAACAAATGTAGATGTAATAGTGACCTTTCTTATATTTTCGGTAGTGGCTATTGCGCTAAACACATGGATAATCGATGAAAAGTTTTCTAAAACACTAAAACTTATAGCAATAATAGCAATATTTACTTTTATTTTTTTAATGCTGTTTTTTCGTACTTATGCCCTCATTCCTTCTATAGTGATGAACCAGTTTCATTTAGGAAATTATAGGATTACCTCCGTTACAGCAAAACAAAGAAGTTGTAAGATACTTTCAGATTTAAATATAAGTACAGATTTAAATACAAGTAAATTTAAAACAAGTTCTATAGATGCAGAGAGTAAAACATGTACCGTAAAAGGGGAAATATGTATACTCTCTTCTATAGGAACTACTATGTTGTGGCAAATAGATAATAACAGAACTGTAAGGCTCCCCTCTGAAGATTTTAGTGGCATGGTAAGAAACACTTTTGACAATAAAAGATGTGTAGTGTATAGACATAATACTAAAAAAGAGTAAAGAGAAAGTAAAAAAGCTTATAGCCCTAGGTTTTACAAAAACATATATTATAAGACTATTATTAAAATAATGGGTTCGTGAATATAATCGTAAGTAGTAATCTAGTATATGGAGGAGTATTTAATTAGGCAAACAACGACAAAAGTTTACCTACAGCCTCTTCATCTGTAAAAATTTTCACGTAACGTATATCATGCTGTGAAAAATGCTCTACCAATTTCTCATCATTTTTTTTAAGTTCGGCAAGATATTTCTGTACACTCCTCTTTCCGA
>JALVXW010000016.1 GCA_027038155.1 Sulfurovum sp. | reverse complement strand
ATAATGAAAAAAAAGATAAAATAGCTTTCAAAAAGGAAGAGAAAACATCAAAGTTAAAATTATCAAAATTAAGACCAGTACTTACAGATGTTAAAGAGGGAACAGAGCTTATTGTAGCTGCTAGTGAACTTTTTGCGATTATTGGTGGCTTATTTGCTATGTAGTTTGTAGTAAGAAAAAAGAAAATCTTATTACCTTCTTCTCCTACCCCTGTACCCACCACGGTTAGTATCATTGCCGTATCCACGTTTCCCACGACTGTGGCACGTATCGCAAATGCTAAATCGGTATGAGAAATCTAACACTTTTCCACACTTGCGGCACTGCTTGGTAAAATGTCCTTGACGTAAGGAGTTTTCTATGTAGTTGTTGAGACGTACTCTGGCTTGCAGGGCTTTTTGGGTATCTTGAAAAATGTCAGGAAATTTAAAACTCAACCACAAATAGAGTGAAATCTCTCTTACTCTGTCTTCGGCGTTAAGAAGCATATCGTTAGTCTGTGCAAAAGCAGGGAGGTCGCGTGGTGGGATGTAGAGTACCTTGCCTCCAGCTTCAATCTGCTTGATGTAGCGGTGAAAGACAGACTCTATGTATGGAGAACTGATGCTTGCAGGAGCACAGCTAAGATAGAAGCGTGTTTTAAGGTCAAGATGATACTCATCTACAATGGCTGCTATCTCTAACATACTCTCAATGTTTGCAGCCCTAAAAGGCCCGTCAAACTCCATGTTGTCTGCAAAAAATGTTAGTATCGTAGTGATATTTTCGGTTTCAAGTATCTCCCCTATGAGCATCACATGCTCCAGTGAAGCCATCACCGAGACAGGAAGCTCTATGTCTGGCAGTGGGGCATGAAAGAGGGAGTCTATGGTAGAGAGTGTATGTGTATCCAATGCACCCACATACCCTCTCTCCTCAAAGCCATAGCGTCCTGCACGTCCTGCGATTTGAGAGACTTCTGTAGGCAGGAGTTCACGTCTGCGTAAGCCGTCAAATTTGTTGTCTTTGGCAAAGAGCAGGGTCTTTATGGGAAGGTTGAGCCCCATGGCGATAGCATCGGTGGAGACAAGTATCTGACTCTTGCCTTCTCTAAAGCGTCTGGCCTCTTCACGGCGTACTTCAGGAGAGAGATTGCCATACACCACAGAGACAGAGTAACGCTCTGAGAGTTGTTGTTTGAGAGAAAGTACATCACGACGGCTAAAGGCTACAATGGCACTTTGTGGTTCTATCTTCTTCATAGAGAGAGGTTTGGGCATCATGGTAAGCTCATTTTTACGCTCAAAATGTTTTACTTCAAGTACTTCACCTAAATATTCGCAAAGTTCTGTTACTGCATTGAGGGCATTGGCAGAACCAGTGAGTATCACTTTTTTTGCAGGTGCACCTATGAGTGCATTTGCCCATGCCCAGCCTCTGTCACGGTCGCTTATCATCTGTATCTCATCAATGACACAGACATCAACATCTACTGATCCATTCATCATCTCTATGGTAGAGGAGATGTGTGTGGACTCCTCATCAATAATCTCCTCCTCCCCTGTGATAAGCGAAACAGCTACCCCTTGTGATTTAAGGTTTTCATACCCTTCCAGGGCAAGCAGACGAAGAGGAGCCAAGTAGTACCCTGTGGTTGCCTCTTTTAACGCTTTGAGTGCAGTATAGGTTTTACCTGAATTGGTAGGCCCCACATGAAAAATTATTTTGCGTTTGAGTTGTCGTGCCAGAGGGAAGAGATTTTTAAAATCACGAATAGTCTTAGCCAATAACTCTTCACGTTTTTGCTTCTCCAAGAGAGGTTTAATATACTCACCAAAGTGAAAGAGAATACGTCTTTTGCTCTTCTCTTTAAACTTCAAGGTACGAGAAGCACGTATCTGTGGCTCTACAAAACGTACAATAAACTCATGCAGTGTCTCTTCTGGAATGTCAAGTTTTTTACTCTCCTCTTTTAATGTGTTGAGTACATCCTCTACCGCTACATGAAAGTGTGCCAACAGATCACTATTGACCCTGCTAAAATCTTCTTTTATTGGAAGCTCCACTCCTTTCCAGATAAGGCTGTAGAGATAATTTTTCTCATACGATACAGAGGTTGTATAGTAAAGTAAGGTACCAAAGAGATCGTAGCTTTTTTCTTTCTCTATGATGATGTGGTCTGTACTCTCAAAGGGCATATATTTATCGCTAATATGCGTTAATATTTTTTCAATAATAGAAAAAGAGATAGGTGCATGAAAAAGTGCTGTATCTGTTGGCATACTTTTGAGGGATTTAAAGATTTCATCATCCGATAGATAGGGGTGTTTTTGCTCATTTAGCTGTGCAAGAAAAGCACTCAACTCATCTTGTTTTTTGATAATTGTCTCTTCTTTAACGGTACGTAGTTTCTCTATGACTTCATCATCATTGTCTGAGATATTGTCTATCTCCAAAGAAGCGGTTTTACATAAAAGAAGTTTAGAAAAATCTACCTCTTTGAGTACAAAAGTAAAGCGGTGGTAAAACGCCATCTCATTATTGGTGGTAAAGGTTGCATCAAGAGCTTTTTCTAAAGTATGAAATCTGTTTTTGGTACGCAGATAGTGGAGTTTGTTTTGTATCTTATCTGGTCTGATTTTAGCATGTTTAGCATCGATAAACGACTCTAAAATAAGATTCTCTTCCTCTATGGTATGCTCAAAATTTGAGAGTATGCTTAGTATTTTTCCTACTTTATCTGAGGTGTGTGCAGACTTCTCCTCTTTGTGGTTTGTGCTACCATGAATTGCTTTGTAGCCTTTAGTAAGGTAAGAGACTATCATCTCACGCGTATCTGCTCCTCCTTCACTCCAGACACGACGCAGTGCACGCACCATATCTTCACGCTCATGAGAGGGGAGTTCAAGCTCTAGCAGCATGACAAGCTCTATAAGTTTGTCATCTTCTATTGTAGCGATACCTTCATCAAACGCAAGACCATTAAAGTAGTTTCGTATTTTGTTGTTAAGTTTTATAAGATATTTTTTCTTTTTCTTTGCCATAGTGACAGTATAGCTAATAATCGCTATTATTTGGAGTAATTCAAATTTAACAATTGTAAATTATAGCGTTGTTTTAGAAGTGGTGAGTTTACCCCCTCCCTATCTTAAATTTGAAGTGGAAGTAAACTTACCACTTCTCATACAGCTGATTAAGTTGAAGCAGTCTAATCTTAGCACCGTAATGTTGCAGTCAATCGCTTTTCGTTAAGCAAAAGAGTTAAGGCATCGGCTATCTCTTTGCAACTGATGTCGCTCTGTAGCAGTGTAGAGGTAGCACACCCCTCATCTCCAATGATAGCGATGCCAAGTATGGCATTTTGCAACATATGGGCATCGTTATTTCCATTCCCCACAGCAACACAATTTTCTTTACCCAATACATCCACATAGGCTGCTTTTTCTGCGGTATGATTATCAGTCTGTAATACCTTTACCACAATATTAAACCCTTTCATTTGCATTTTCACGCTTCCAAATGTATCGGCAGTAATGACATGCACAGTGTAGTGCTTGCATAGATCAGGAAGTAGGGATTTTACCTCTTCTTTTAGTGTACCGTCTTTAGCAATAGTACCGTTGTAGTCTAATACTATGTGTTTCAAGGTGAGTGTTTTGTAGTAGGGGATTTTGATGGTTTTCATGAGGGTACCTTAATATGATTTTAGATATTTTAGCATTTATTTTCTTTTTGTAGCGATGATTTTGCAGGGTATTGTCATATGGGTTTGATTCTTTTTGACTATTTGGGGCTCAAAACTACCAGTTTGGTCTTTTGGTGCCTCTAGATCAAAAGCACTATGTCTGTTTAGAATGAAAAACATGACACTATGAAAGATTTTTGCTGCTTTTTTAAGAATTTGACTAGAATTGTGCCCAAATCACAAAATAGAAATTCATAACTCTGCATCATCATTGTCAAACCTACGGGTGCGACTGCCCACAGGAAATCCCTTGGGGTACAGATTGACATATCTTGTGGCAAAGAGAAGAGAAAGAGAGTTAAAACTCAAACCCTCCGCCTTTGCCTTTGCTCATTGAGTCATAGACGGCTTTGACGTAGGCATCTCTTGTTTCGCATGTTAGAAGTTTTTCGCACTTTAGACAGCTTGTGAGGTGGTGTTCTTTTTGGCAGGCTTCAAGTGCCTCTTTTTTGTGGGTGAGGGCGATTTGCCACTCATCTAGGACTTTTTCAGACATTAGTTTTTGATACCATAGGCTTTTTTAAGGGCTTCTATTTCGTAGTTGGAGCCAAAGAAACATGGGCTGGTGTCGTGTGGGTGAGAGGGTACAAGCTCCATGAGTCTTGCTCCTTTGTTGTTGATGGCTTGTCCCCCTGCTTGTTCATACATAAAGGCAAAAGGGATAACCTCAAAGAGTTGTCTGAGTTTCCCATGTGGTTTGTCTGAAGTTCCTGGGTAGGAGAAGAGTCCTCCCCCTTTGAGCATGATTTGATGAAGGTCTGGTACCATGCCTCCAGAGTAGCGTAGTCTGTAACCATCGGCAAAGAGACTATCAACAAATGCTTTATGGCGTGCTTCCCAGTTTTGTTGTGTGCCTCCTGGTGCATTGAGTTTTCCTTTCTCTCCCATGCTAACAGTGCCAATCTCTTTAAATGCACCACCAATGACACGGTAAAGCACAGGTGCTTTCTCTTGTGTGGCTATCATCAACTCAATACGAGGTCCATAGACAACATACGCAGAGGCCACAAGGTTGGCTGCTTTGAGTTCGCCTTCGTAGATACCGAAAATAGAACCTACAGAGAGGTTTACATCGACAAGGCTAGAGCCATCAAGCGGGTCATAGCAGACAGTATATTTGCCACCCTCATTGAGCTCCAATACCCCTTCTTTCTCTTCGCTTACAAGATTTTTTACCACACCTACAGAAGCAAAAGCTTTCTCTATAATCATATCTGACTGTA
>JALVXW010000015.1 GCA_027038155.1 Sulfurovum sp. | reverse complement strand
CAGAGTTTTCAAAAGAGGATATAAGTCGCTATGCCTTGTTTGCTACGTATACTTTGCATGTTTTGCCAAGTATCTCACTTACTCCTAAAATGGGTCTTATTAAAACAGATGGGGCTTTTACACCTTTGTATACGTTAAAGAAGGTGAGCAAATCATCCACTGATTTCACCTATGGATTGGAGCTAAATTATGATTTGGATGATCAGATATCTGTTTTTGTAGGGTATGTAGATTATGGAAAAAAACTAGATATTAAAAATGTAGATACCTCTAAAATGGATAGTGCCAATTATACTTTTGGGATTAAGATCCATATTTAGTAAGTTTTTTTACTAGGGTCTCGGTGACAGAGAATTCATCGAGATTGAGGAAGTTGAAGTTGTAACAGTTTTCTATTAATAGGAAGTATAATTCATATTTAAGCCAAATTTATATAATATGAGAAGCATACTTCATTAGGAGAAGCAATTGGATTTACTGGAACTAGGGAAACAGATCAAAAAACTTAGACAAGAGAAAAAATGGTCACAGGATATACTTGAGCAATATTCTGGTATTACGAAACGTACAATAAGTAAAATAGAAAATGGATTTATAGATGAGGTGGGTATTAAAAAGGTTGTAATAATTCTTGATTTACTGGGGCAGGAGCTCTCTTTGCGACCCAAGGGCAGACCTAGAACTTTAGAAGAGTTACAAAAGTAGAGGAAGTAAGATGAAAGTGTTTGTAAATAATGTAGAAGCAGGCCATCTTCATAGAGAAGAAAAATATGTTTTTAATTATAGTGCAGATACCAAAGATATTATAAGTCTTACGATGCCCATTCGTAGTGAAAGTTGGACAAGTACATCTTTGCATCCAATTTTTCAAATGAATATGCCCGAAGGGGCACTGCGTGAGGCGATTAAAAATCATTTTTCTAAAATAGAAAAAATGGATGATATGGGTTTTTTAAAAATTATTGGTCCCTATGTTTTAGGACGTGTTAAATTTCAAGAGATTGCAGTATCTCAAAGTAATTTGAGTTTAGATGAGATACTTAGTTCAGAAAAAGAGAATCTTTTTGAAGAACTTATGGAACGCTTTGCTATACGTTCAGGTGTTTCTGGTGTACAGCCAAAATTGCTACTCACTGCACAAAATAAAACGACAATGCATTTTGAACACTATATTATAAAATCATGGCAAGCAGAGTATCCTCAATTGGCACTTAATGAATACTTTTGTATGCGTGCCATACGTCATGCAGGACTTGAGACACCAGAGTTTTATATTAATGATGATTTGTCTCTTTTTGTGATGAAACGTTTTGATATTATGGAAAATGGAAAATACTTAGGCTTTGAAGATATGTGTGTGCTTACAGGGCGAGGTACAGATGATAAATATGAAAGCTCTTATGAAGAAGTAATAAAGGTTATTAAAGATGTTGTTTCTCCTCCATATAGAAAAAAAGCAATAAAGGCTTTTTTTACAGCACTTGTTATGAACCATTTTTTACGTAATGGAGATGGGCATCTTAAAAACTATGGAGTGCTTTATGAAAATGATTATGAAGATGCTCGTTTGGCACCTATTTATGATGTAATAACAACGACGTGTTACATTAAAAAAGATATCCCTGCACTGCGTATGAGTGATGCAAAATTATGGTGGAAAGAAAAAACCTATAAAACATTTGCCAAACTCTCCTGTGGATTGACAGATAAAGAGTATAGTGAGGTTGTATGGCAATGTAAAAATGCAATAGCCATAACTAAAAGAGAGATAGAAGCATATATATGCAAAGATGAAGATGTGAAAGACTTTTTAGTACTGCTTAGTGGATGTTGGGCTGATGGGTTTGAAAGGTGAATGCACAAAGCATATACACAAGAGATTTTAAAGGTTAAAATATGGAAATCACACATTTTTTCGAAGCACTCTGGCAACTGAGTGGGGCGATGGCACCCTACATTTTGTTTGGGTTGATGTTTGCAGGTATTTTACATGAACTGGTACCAGAGAGTATCGTGACCAAACATCTAGGCAAAGAGAATGTTAGCTCTGTAGTCAAATCGACACTCTTTGGTATCCCTCTGCCTGTCTGTTCTTGTGGGGTCATTCCTCTAGCTACGTCTATCAAAAAATCAGGGGCAAGTAAGGGGGCGACACTTTCGTTTCTTATCTCTACACCTATTACAGGGGTGGATTCTATTATGGCGACGTATGGGATATTTGGATGGATATTTACACTCTATCGAGCCATAACCTCTATGGTTATTGCGATGATAGCAGGGATTTTGACCAATATTTTTGACAAAGAGGAGCAAAAAATTCCCAATACTTTTAGTGCAGGTGTTTCCCCAGCATTTGGCAGACTTAAACCAGTAGGTACTACATTGCTTAACACAGCCAAAGAAGAAGAGGCAAGTTGTTGTAGTACGGAGAGGAGTTGTTGCAGTGGTGATAGCTCTACGAAAAAGAAATTCTCATTTACCGCTGCAATGCGTTATGCTTTTGTTACACTGCTAGGAGATATCGCCAAACCACTCTTTTGGGGTCTGCTTTTGGGTGCATTGATTACGGTGGCGATTCCAGATAATTTGGCTGAGGTATTGCAGGGGAATGCATGGCTGAGTTATGTCGTAGTGATACTTATAGCCGTACCGATGTATGTGTGTGCGACAGCTTCATTGCCCATTGCTGCGGGGCTTATGCTTAGTGGTGTGAGTGCTGGGGCAGCCTTTGTCTTTCTCTCTGCTGGTCCTGCGACCAATACGGTAACTATTGGCGTGGTTAAAAAGATGTTAGGGAGTAAATCTTTGGCTATCTATTTGGGGAGTATTATTGTGGGGAGTATTCTCTTTGGGTTGGGACTGGATTATATTTTTGATATCTCCAACATTAATCCTGCTTCACTTGTACATATGGACGAAGAGGGTGGCATCGTTGCACTACTCTCTTCGGTGATTTTATGGGGATTGGTATTGTATTTCATCGTAAAACCCTATTTTATGAAAAAAGATGACTGTGGTGGTGGGTCTTGTTATGGTGTGTAGGTTTGGTTACACTTTTGGTCAATATACTCTTGCACAAACTTACGTACATCAGCATAGACAAATGAGTCTTTATATCCTTCTATCTTTCCGCCACTTGCATTGACATGTCCGCCACCATTTCCGATGTGTGCTGCCATGGCTGAGACATCTAGTTTGTCGTTGGAGCGTAAAGAGAAGTTTCCTCTGAAGTTTACATCCATATAGAAATCATAATCAGGATTGGCTATCATAGAGGCATTGCCTATAATGGAAGCATTACCTATATTGTAGCCCAAAATTCCCTTATAATCTTTGTAGGTAATGGTAAGACGTTGTCGCTCTTGTGTAAGGAGATTTGTAACATAGGCTGCAACCAAATTGTCTTTTGTATCATTTTTTTCTTGTTGAAAGAAAGATTTTTTGATGTGGTGGAGTGCATCATCTAGTTTGATGGGTGCATCCTCTTCATCAACTAAATTTTTTGCCGCATCTATCATAGAGAGTTTAAAGGCTCTGTCTTGTTCTGGAAAAAGAATACGTCCTATCTCTCTAGCCCCAGAAATCATACCGAGCATCACTTTGCCATACTCAAAGAGTGCATCATCACTTACCCAAATATCTATGGCATTGATGGCTTGGACAATACGTGCAAAGTGGTTCTCTTTGTCAAAGGCATAGTGTCTTTGTAACCAATCATAGGTCATAAGCGTTGCACAACGTGTTGTGTCAAGACTATACCAGGCAAAACGCTCGGCTGCATTGGCTCCTGTGGCATGGTGGTCAAGCAGTTGGAGTTTTGCCCCTATGCGTATCGCCTCTTTCTCTATCCAGTTTCCCTCTTTGGTGGTAAGGTTGAGGTCGGTAATGAGAATAAGTCTTTCTATCTCACCTCCTTGAATAAAAGTCTCTTGTTCTATTTTTTTTACAATCTCTTCAAGACGTGCAGTAACCTCTGGACCATAGTTTGCGTTGTAACACGTAATGGCATCAAAACAGTGTGTAGAGAGGTATTGGCATCCGTAGCCATCGAGGTCTATGTGAGAGAGGTGATAAATGTGTTGTTTCATAAAAAATAAGCCTTATTGAGATAGATTAGAGAATATCACTTAACATCAAATCGTTTAAAAAATCATCAATTTTGGTTTGAAAATTGGCTAAAAAAGGAGAGATTGCACAACTGCCAATTGCACCTTTGGGGCAAGTATCTGAGTAGGATGCACAATCAAATATGGTAGGAGTTTTGCCCTCTGCTGCAAAAATAATCTCATTAACAGAGATCTCTTCCATAGTTTTGGCTAAAATAAATCCACCATGTGCACCTTTTCGAGACTCAAGAATACCTTGTCTAGCAAGACTTTGTAGTATTTTGGCTAAAAAACTTTTAGGAATGGAGAGCTCGTTTGCTAACTGTTCTGCACCTAGAGGTGTATCGGACTTTTGTAGTGCATCTAAAGAGAGCAATGCATATTCGCTTGCACGTGTTAATAACATTCTAATGCCTTCGTATCAATTGAGAGTATTTTACTCTAATATAGATTAAAACCCCATTGTAAGTCTTAAATAAGGTTATTGTGATATTATTCCAAACTCAATTTTGAGAATTAAATACCAATCAGGAGGTCATTATGGCTTTAGATCAGGCGAAAAAAGCAGAAATTATTGCTAAGTACGCAAGAGGCGAAAACGATACAGGTTCAACAGAGATTCAAGTAGCACTTTTAACAGAGAGAATTACTTATCTTACAGAGCACCTTAAAACAAATAAAAAAGACCACTCTTCAAGACTAGGACTACTTAAGTTGGTAGGTCAAAGAAGAAGATTGATGAGATACTTGAAAAAAACAGATCTTCAAAGATGGAATGCTATTAAAGCAGACCTAGGTTTAAGAAACTAAATTTCTTTTATGTGAGGTGCTGTCTTTTATCAGCACCTTTTT
>JALVXW010000014.1 GCA_027038155.1 Sulfurovum sp. | reverse complement strand
TACTTTACCCCCCCCCCTATCTCCCAACAAAAAATCACTTAAACTTCTTATAAACCTGCGTATGTTTTCCCAACATAAGTAAATTTAAAAACTCCTCATCTATTTTAAAAATAAGAAGCCAATCGCCCTTAAGATGTATGGATTCAAAACCTTTCATATCTCCTTTTAAAAAATGTCTTTTAAATTTTTCATCTATCTCTTTTTCATTTTATAAATCATTAATCATTATTTTTAAAAATTCAAAATCATCTTCATTACAAAACCCACTCTTTTTATCTCTAACAATATCTTTTTTAAAGGCTTTTTCAATCTTTATCTCTAACATACTAAATTCCTAAGTCGTCAAAAAGAGCATCCGATGTTTTATAAATTTGTGTGTTAGTATTGGCTTCTAAATTTTTAAGGCGAGAGGTCAGCTCATCACTTGGTAATGTCAAATCAAAAGGAATACCTTTTTCCATGGCGACTTTTGCCAAAAAAATATTGACAGCATCACCAAAGCTCAAACCAAAGCGTTGAAATACCTCTTTGGCTTCATTATAAAACACATCTTCTACCCGTACACTTGTTTGAATTTTCATAATATTATTCCTTTTAAATATAGGGAACCTATAGTCTTTAATGATTATACTCCATTTGGTGTATTATGTCAAATAGATTTTAATTTTCTAATCTTTAGACTACAATAGTCCAATTTCAATAAGTAAAATAAATCCCCCCTAATCATACCTCAAAGCATCCACAATCTTCATCCGAGAAGCACGAACAGCAGGAAGAAGTGACGACAAGAGACTAACCACTATCAAAAACAACCAAATCCCAAAAATCAAAGAGGGATTGCCCAAAAGATTAAAGACCAATTTTGTAGGTTCTGCTACGCTTGGTGGTGTCCACATTAGCCCTACATTGTTGATGATGGTTGTGGTTAAAAGCGAAAGGAAAACCCCAAATGTTGCTCCAAAAATCCCAATAATCGAACCCTCTAATAGAAAGTAGGTTCTAACTCCTGCTCTTCTTAGTCCCATGGAACGAAGTGTTCCTATCTCGTTAAATCGCTCCATAATACTCATGGTCATGGTGTTTGAGATGGTGAAGATAACAATCAAACCAATAACCACCGATACAAAAGCGAAAATAACGGTAAACATTCCAACTACTTTGTTGATTTGTGGGTTGAACTCATCGAGTTTTATCACCTCTAAATCCAAATGGTTAAGGCTAAAAAACTGCTCTAGTTTTTGACTTACTAACGCTATATTGTCAGGAGATTTTAGCTGTATATTAATGGTATTGACCCTCTTTTCACCTTTACCATAGAGCAACATTTGAGCTGTTTCTAGTGGCATGGCTATAAATCTGTCATCCATCTCTTTGTTCTGTTGACTCCATACTTTTTCAAGAGGCAGGTTAATAATATTGGGTGCTCCCTTAGCCGACGCTACCAACAGACTAACCGTAGGTACACTGCTTGTCTCCTCTTCTATGGCAAACCCTGCTATGTCATCATCTATAGGATTTGTATTGATTTTAGCCTTTTTCTCTTTGCACCCTTTGATGTTTAGCTCTTTACAAAAGCTTAGATTTTTTGCCAATCCTTGACCTATTAGCCCACCATTTTTATAGGTTTTTAAAATCGTATCAGTTGAGGGCATATTGAGGTTGTAGCCGTCCCATTTTTGCATCTCTAGCTGTTCAGAAGCCACAAAACCCAAGCCCACAAAAGTTTGAGAACTCTCTTTTGCATAATTCCCTGCAATCCCTGAAATGGTTAGCGTTGGGGTAATGACATTGATATATTGACCCACTTCATCACTTTTGATTTTGCTGATAATCTCATCATATTTCTCAATGCCATACTCTCCAACACTCCCCACACCAAAGTCAAAATAGCCCTTTTTGTGGATTTGAAGATGACCACTACTTCTTGCTACTTGGGTCTGAATGCCTTGGTTTACACTTGCCACAAATGAGCCAATCAACAGCGAAGCAAACGCTCCAATAGCAATGGCAAAAACACTCAAAAGCGTTCGTCTTTTATTTCGTAGCGTATTTCTAAACGCAATTTTTATGGGAACCTCTAATAATAGGTAATACCCACAATGGGCTTTGCAAATGTGAGATTGTGCAAGAGATTTATGAGTCCTAGCCGTAGCTAAGACGATTAAATATCTTGTGCAAGATTGCGTTTGCAAAGCCCACCCTTTGGGCATCTCTAGCTTTCCCCTATGCGTTGTTACTCTTTTTTACCTTAGCTAAGGCTAGGGTTGCAAAAGAGTGCCTAGCCTAGAGAAAAGCTAGAGATGTTGTGGGTATCACCTATTATTAGAGGTGCCCTAAATAAATTATTCTCAATCTCCAACAACTTCCTCTTCACATCCAACCCACCTGCATACCCCACCAAGTCACCATTACTTCCTATGATACGGTGACAAGGTATCATAACTGAAATAGCATTCGCCCCATTGGCAGAAGCAACCTAGATTCATTTTTTTCGTAACTTACTCAAAGTCTGAGGAGCAATCCCCAAATATGAAGCGATATGATATGACTTTACTTTAGAAAAAATAGTTGGATACTCCCTAAGCAGTCGTTCATATCGTTCCTCAGCACTTTCACTCATCAATGACAAAACACGTTTATAGGTCGAAGCATACCAAGTATCATGTATCATCATCCGTCCAAAGTGTTGCCATTTCATGTTTATATCAAACAGAGCATCCATATCATCAATACTAATCACTTCAAACTCAGCATCTTCAAGAATCTCAAAACTCACCAGTGAGCCTGTCTGTTCATAATAGCTCACCGAATCGTCCATAAAAAGGTTCAGTTTGCTCATGCTCTCATCATTAAAATAGAGTTGCCATGTAAAATCTTTGCCGTTGTTGTCTATAAAATATGACCGTGCCAAACCACTTTTGATATACCAAATCTCTGAAAAAATATCTCCTGCATAGTGGACTATTTCCCCTTTTTTAGCTGATTTTGGCTTGAATTTTGAGCGTATAAAACGCCACTCTTCATCTGTTATCTCTATGGATTTTTCTAACTCTTCTCTTAGTTTTTGCATACTATTCTACCTAACCTACATCCATATTCAAAATCTCCTGCCACACTTTATTTGGCTTATACCCATCAGGAGCAATCAACTCTCCCTCTTCTCTTAAAACAACTCTTTTATAGATATGCATAAAAACAGAAGCTCTATAGTTCATAATACAGTGAACAAATACCTTCTTATTCTCTTTTTCCAATGTCTCCAAAAGCTTTAGAAAAAGCTCTAGCCTATCCAATTCAGGAGCTTTCCACGTAATAGGAAGATGAATATACATCATTCCATTTTTAGAAACTATCTTATCCTCTTTTTTTAATGCACCTTTGTTATGCATGGCTAGATTTATTACTACCTCAAAACCCTCTTTTGCTATCTGTTTAAACTCCTCTTTTGTGGGTTGCCCTGCTGTTGATATTTGGTTGTTGATTTTGATGTAATTTGATATTTTCATTTGTAAATCCTCTCTATCCCAAAAAACCAAAAGGCACAGCATACATTGACGTGTCTCTTCATTTTTAACCCAAATACCCCATTGGCAAAGCCACACATTTTTCGTTAATATGTAGGACATTTTTCCCCATATACAAGACGATACCAAAAATCTCTTTGGTTGATTTTTTCTGATACTCTACAATATGCCTAAAGTCATCTTTCCCCACTTTTGATGACGATTTAACCTCTATGGCTATTACTCTATTTTGACGCTCTAATATAAAATCTATCTCTTTTTTATCGTTGGTTAAGTAGTGGTAGATTTTTGTATTGTCGGTAGCAAAACTACAATGTTTCATCAACTCATTAAAGACAAAAGTCTCGACCAATGCCCCCTTATATCGTGAGTTCTCAAATGCTTCTATGGTGTAGATACCTAAAAAATAGCTCATAAGCCCTGTATCGTTCAAAAATATCTTTGGTGACTTAACAAACTGCTTTCCAATGTTTTCAAAAAAAGGTCGAAGAGTATAGAGCTGAAAAGTCTGCTCCAAAATCACTAAGTAGTTCTCGCACGTCTCTACTCGCACACCTACCTCTTTGGCAAGTTTTGATTTGTTGAGTAAAGAGGTACTACGAGGGGCTACAATATTGACAAAACGATAAAAACTATCTATGTCTCTAAACTCGCCTAAATCACGTGCATCACGCTCTATATAGGTACTCACATACGAAGAGAACCAAAGTTTTTTCTCTAGTGGGGTTTTTAAGTTTTGCACATCAGGGTAGCCACCATTTAAGATAGCCTCAACGATATCATTTGTCTCTAGCTCTTGGGTACTAAAATCACCATCAAAAAGTCTATCCACTATATTCTCATTTGGCTTTTTTGACCTCTCTTTTAGACTCAATGGGTACAAATCTACCTCTATAATACGACCCGCCAATGTATCCTTGGCCTGTTTCATATCTAATATATTTGCAGAGCCTGTAAGTAAAAAATCTCCATTGTTTCGTTTTTTATCTACTACTATTTTAATAGCTTCTAAGAGTTCAGGTACTTTTTGTATCTCGTCAATGGTAGTAGGTTTAGGAAGTGTCTCCACAAATCGCAGGGGGTCATCTTTGGCATTGACACGTGTGGAGACATCATCTAAGACAACATAGTTTTTTCGTAGCTCCATAACTAAAGTAGATTTACCTACTTGTCTTGCCCCTTTGAGCAGCACAACAGGAGAGATTTGTAGAGCTGTCTCTAAAATGGGTAAAATGCTTCTTTTTAACATATTTTTGCCTTATTGGAACTATAATTTATAAATTATACTATTATAATAGTTAAAATTATACTATTTGGGCTTATGCTATAATAACACTATACCCAAACAGAAAGTACGCCTACGACAGATACAAGATGGAAACAGAGATTATCTAATTTAACAAAATCATTGGCACATTTAGCTCAAGGAGTTAAGATA
>JALVXW010000013.1 GCA_027038155.1 Sulfurovum sp. | reverse complement strand
GTGTAGCTCCTTGTGGTGCATTATCAATAGCCTCTTGGAGAACATTGGCATTTAAAAAAAGGGTAGATATGTATAGAAGAGGTAAAATTTTCATCATAGAGAAATTTTAACATAAGTCATGTGAGAATCTATAGATTAAAACGATAGAATACATTCTATGAATAAAATAGCCATACTTTTTAGTGGCAAAGGTACAAATTTTGCCCATATTGTTAAGACTTTGCACCAAAAAGAGTGTGAAGTGGTTTTTGCACTGACTAACAATCCTAAAGCAGAGGGTATAGCTATCGCACAAAGATATGCTATACCTTATGGTGTGGTTGAGCCAAAGCACTTTGAAGCACGTGAAGCTTATGATGCTGTGATAGTTGAGACACTCAAACGCTACGCCCCAGACTTAACAGTGCTTGCAGGATTTATGCGTATTTTGACCCCTGTGTTTACAGAACAGATAAAAGCGATTAATCTGCACCCCTCACTTCTACCTAGACACAAAGGGCTACATGCTATAGAGAAATCGTATAAAGATAGCCATGATGAAGGTGGAGTTTCTGTGCACTATGTAAGCTCAGAATTGGATGGAGGAGAACTTATACTGCAAAAAACTGTTACTAAAAAAGATTTGAGTTTTGAAGCGTATGATAGAGAGGTGCGTACATTAGAAAAAGAGGCACTTTTAGAGGCTATTGTTATAGCCCTAAGGGGATAAAATGCAAAAATATAGCGACCAACAAAATCAATCTGCTATGAGGGTACTTTTTATGTTTTTTCAGATGGTTATGCTTCTTATTGTTTTTGGTATTATCTATACCTCTTTTGTCGCAGTACAGTATACTATTAAAGAGCAGGGAGTAAGTAACATAGCATATTTGCCTGTACTGGTATCATTGATACTTTTTCCTGTACTGCTTTACAAATATAGACAGATGTTCAATAGAGGCAAGATGCTTGGAGCAACGGTATGGACTATCTCATCTTCATCAGTGATTATTATTGCACTGTATCTTTATATTGATACGTTGGCGGGCTAAATGTTACTAAAATATTTTCCCCCTAAACACCAAAAAATACTAAAGATCTCTATTCCTGCTGCAATTAACTCTCTGCTAGATATGCTTCAGGTAGTGACAGACCTCATAATGGTAGGGCGACTCTCTGCTTTTGCTGTGGCAGCAGTGGGCTTGGGGTTACAGTCACTGATGTTTATCTTTGCTGTGTTAACACTTTTGCATGTAGGTACATCTGCACTGCTTTCACGCTTTGTAGGGGCAAAGAGAATAAAACGAGCCTCTACAGGTTTGTCTACACTGCTTCGGTTTGCATGGGTGCTTTCACTGCCAGTGATGGTGATATGGTATTTTGTAGCATCTCATATTTATGTATGGTTTGGTACCGTACCCCAAGTGGTAGCATTAGGAGAGGATTATGTACAGATGCTTACATGGATGCTGCCTTTTGTCTTTGTTAAGTTGGTCTTTGTAACGGCACTTAATGCTTCAGGAGATACCAAAACGCCGATGTATATTAAGATAGGTTCTATTGTCCTCAATATCTTTCTAAACTATCTTTTCATTTTTGGTAATTTTGGGTTTCCAGAGCTTGGTGTGATGGGGGCTGCGGTAGGAACAGTAATAGTGAATATTTTAGAGTTTATGGTGTATGTTTGGCTCTATTTGAGTAGAAAAATGCCCTATGTGCCGATGTGGCACTACTCAAAGTCTCTCATAAAACGTGCTTTAAAAGTAGGCATACCTGCTTCATTTGAACGCTCTTTAACCTTTGGAAGTTTTATGCTTTTTACTGTCATCATCGCCCACTACGGTACAGCAGTTTTGGCAGGCTATCAGATAGGCTTACGTGTAGAAGGTTTGGCTTTTATGCCAGGTATCGGCTTTACTATTGCCGCGATGGCACTCATGGGGCAGGGGCTAGGGGCTAAAAAACCGCTACAAGCCAGAGAAGATGTCATGCTAGTACTCAAATATACTGTAGGCTTTATGTTTTTTCTCTCTTTTTTTATGGTGTTTATGCCAGAAAAAATTGTATGGCTCTTTACCGATGATACCCAAACCATCAAAGAGGCAAGTCTCTATCTGCGTATCGTAGGAGTATCGCAGATACCACTAGCGTTTAACTTCGTACTCTCCGGTGCTTTACGTGGTGCAGGTGATACCAAAAGAACACTCAAAATAAACCTTATTTCACTCTGGTTTGTGCGTATCATCCCTGCGTTTTTACTCTCATGGTATTTTGATAACATCATGTTGGTGTACCTAGCGATGATATCAGATACTTTTGTGAAAGCTGTGTGGTTGTGGGTGACGTTTGATAAGGGGGAGTGGATGAAAATAAAGGTGTAATTGTTTTGTAATACAATTTGCTATAATGTTAAAAAGAAACAAAGGATAACAATGTCAAAAGAGATAAAAGAAACAAAAACATTAGATGAGCGTATAGACAGAATATATAAAATGGCAAAAGCACACTATGGTGAAGTGCGTTTTGTGGGGATTAAAAGGCATACGAAAATTGGATGGGTAGCAAAAATCCAATTTGATGAGTTTGATTCATTGATGGCTGAGGGTGAAGATGCGATAGATGCATTGAAGAAATTGCGTAAACGCCTTAAACGGATTATAGATAGATACAATATGGTGTAGTGACTGTGTCACATTAAGAAATTAAAAGTTAAAAGTTAAAAATTAAAATGAAAAAAAATATTATTGTTATAGGTTTTATGGGTGTGGGCAAAGGTACAACGGCACGTGCTTTTTCTAAAAAGTATGGTACGTATATCATTGATACAGATGACCTTATAGAGTCTAAAGAGAATAAAGAAGTTAAAAAAATTTTTGAAAAAAAAGGTGAAGCTTACTTTAGAGAACAGGAACAAGCTACCGCAGATTGGATAGAAGCGTGTGTGACAGGTACGTTTATCTCTTGTGGCGGTGGATTTTACAAGGTGAAAAATCTGAAAAAACTGGGTACCGTGGTGCTCCTTGATGCGTCGTTTGAGTGGATACATAATCGTTTGAAAACAGCAAAAAATGCTAAAGCGAAATTGGCAAAACGTCCACTGTTTTCTGATGAGAAAAAGGCTAAAGCACTCTATAGAGAGCGTAAAAAAGCGTATAAGAAATTGGCTGATGTAGTGGTAGATGTAGAGAATATGACGCTTGATGAGCAGATTGACTTTATTGCTAAGAAGTGTAAAGTCTGATTTTTTAACCTATTGTTTTGTAGGGTGCTGTTGCCACAGCACCTTGTACTTTGAATATATTAAAACTTAAATTTTATTTGTATATTTGAATTTACAAGGTGTGGTGGCAGCCGCACCCTACGTTTTTCTCTCCCAATACTCCAACCCTTTAAAACTCATAGACAATACTCCAAAAATCATCATGGTACTTCCCATACAGTAGGGTACCTGTTCTCTAAATGGGGCAGGGGATTGTGAGATGGTGTAGATGATATACATCCATAGGGTAATAGCAGTAAATCCGAGTAATCTTTTGAGCCAAATAATCAATGTTTTTTGTTCTTCTTTATTCATAGAAGTATTTTAGCCAAATTCGCTATAATTTTACCAATAAAAATCATAGGGTTCCCATGCAACGTTTTGAGACGTATCTTTCTACTCATTTACCACAGGTACCAAGCTTTCATCCTGTCTATGAAGATGCACTAGGTGCGATGCTTACAGCAGGTGGAAAACGCTTTAGACCGATGTTGCTTCTAAGTATTGTAGATGCCTATGAGCCGATGCTCTATGAGAGTGCTTTGCCTGTAGCATTGGCGTTAGAGATGTTTCATACCTATTCGCTCATACACGATGACCTCCCCGCTATGGATAATGCAGATTTGCGTCGTGGCAATGAGACACTGCATAAACGGTATGATGAGGTTACAGCTATCTTAGCAGGAGATGCTCTTAATACCGATGCCTTTTTAAAAATTTCTCAGGCACCACTGCGTGAAGATATCAAGATCAAACTCATCACACTTTTGGCTAAAAATGGTGGAGGAGAGGGTATGGTACTGGGGCAGGCGATAGACTGTTACTTTGAAAACAAGCCTTTAGAGATAGAGCAGATAAAACTGCTCCATACCAACAAAACAGCCAAACTCATTGCTGCTTCTTTGCAGATGGGTGCAGTGATTGTGGGGCTAGATGCCAAGATACAAAAAGCACTCTATGACTTTGGAATAGACCTTGGATTGTTGTTTCAGATACAAGATGATATTATTGATGAGACGCAGAGTGAAGAGGAAGCAGGAAAAACCACAGGAAATGATGGCGATAAAAATAGCTTTGTGACTCTTTTGGGGCTAGAGCAGACTGTTCAAGAGGCAGATGCCTTGGCAGAAGAGTTGCAAAGACGATTTGAAACATTTGAGGGGAAGTTGCAAAGTGCTTTGCAACCCTTAATGACAAAATATTTACATAGACACCAATAAAGAAGTGGAGACTTTAGTCTCATCCAACGTTTTATGTGGGATTAAAGTCTCCACTTCCAAAAGTGTAAAACACAACAAAGGATAACCCCTATGGCAGTAATGACAGAGCAGAACAAAATGCGTAAAAAAATGGCAAATACCATTAGGTTTTTAGCAGCAGATATGGTACAACGTGCCAATTCAGGACATCCTGGAGCTCCTATGGGGCTTGCAGATATTGCAGTAGTGCTTTCTGAAAAACTTAGCCACAATCCCAAAAACCCAAAATGGCTCAACCGTGACCGTTTGGTGTTCTCTGGCGGACATGGTTCCGCACTTATCTACTCACTACTTTATCTTTGGGGGTATGATGTAAGCCTGGATGACCTAAAGAACTTCCGTCAACTAGACTCCAAAACGCCTGGACACCCAGAGTATGGACACACCGAAGGTGTAGAGATAACCACAGGACCTCTAGGGCAAGGGATAGCCAATGCCGTAGGTTTTGCTATGGCTGAAGCCTTTA
>JALVXW010000012.1 GCA_027038155.1 Sulfurovum sp. | reverse complement strand
AAAAAAGGACTAAAGAGAAGTAACTTTCGCATTAAAATGACTGTCCTATCTGAAAAGAGATACCATACTGCGATGCCTTATGGATATTCCACCCTACATCTATCTTAAAAGGTCCTATGGGTGTCAGATAACGTATGCCTACCCCTGCCGAGCTGATCACCTCTCCTCTAAAGTCGTAGCTTGTTTTGTTGAGCATGGTATTATCCATAAACACGGCACCATAAAGTTTTTCTCTCATAGGGTAGTCCGCTTCAAAAGAGAGATTGACCCAGGTAGATGCTCCAAAAAGGGTATCACTTCTAGGTGATGAGATGACTCCGATAGTATTAAACCCATAGGCACGATTGGCATACGCCCCCCCTGCAAAGAAACGCTTCGATTCTGGCAAGGTATTGGTCTTTTCATCAATGACTCCTATTTTGGCAACCGACGCTAACGTCAAGGCATCAATACTATAAATAGCCCTCCCTTCTAAGAGTGATTTAATGTATGACGTAGCATCAGGTTTATAGTCTATACCATACTCCACATACGCAGAGAGGTAATACCCTTTTTTAGGATTAAGTGCATCATCTCTTGCATCATACACCGCGTGGGCATACGGATAAAGCAACAAGAAAGTCCCCTCGCTAATCGCCTGCGTAAGGGTTTCATACGCTTTTAAATTTGCCTCAGCTTGTATTGCTATATTTTCTAGTGCCACTCCCATGCGTAATTTGAGCCGACCTTCATTATGCTCCACGTAGGTATTGAGAAAATCTTTGGTCTCCACAAACCCCTTATACTCTAGTTTTTGATGTCCAAACTTTACTCCATAATCAATACCATACCCCTGCCACAAAAAGAGTGCTGGCTTAAAATATTCACCCACCGCAACCTGCTCTTTGGCAGACCAAGAGAGCTTAATGCCTGTCTTTTGGGCATTGCCAAAAAAGTTTTTCTTCTCCAGTGAAGCGTGTACTCTAGGGCCAATAAAAGTATCGTACCCTACCCCTCCTTCAAAATGATAAGGATGCTCCACCTCATGAAGCGTAATATCAATAGGCACCACATTATAAAACTTCCTATCTACACTAATTTGTACCCCATCAAATGCATTGAGTCCATAGACCGCAGCGTAGGTCTCTTTGACCTTTTTAGGGTCAAAGCGTTCTCCCTCTTTTGCATAAACACGAGACTCCACTACACTTTTTTCTATACTCTCAAGCCCTACAATATTGGGCTTTCCAAAGGTACAGAGCTCTCCTTGTTTCAGTCTGTAGCGTAGTTTTGCACGGTGTGTTTTCAAATCAACATAGGCTTTTGTGTCCAAATCATAAGAGCAGTAGCCCTCTTTTAACAATGTTTCAATAATATGACTTTTTATTTGTACAAAACGTTTGGCTCTAAATATCTCACCCTCTTTAAACTCCACAAGCGGTGCAATATCTCTATCACTCTCTATTGTGATACTCTCAATACGTACAGGAGTATTCTCTTTAATGTACACTAAGACTGTGGCATTGGTCTCTTTGAGTGAAATATCTGCATCATAAAACCCCTCGGACTCATAAAAACTTTTGAGTGTCGGCACAAGAGTAGGAATGAGTCTATCCTCAATGGAGGGGGTATCCTCTTTCCAAAATGCCAAAGCAAAAGGGCGTTTTATCTCTAAGGCATCCTCTATAGCAGCGTTATCAAAATGCTTTTCTCCAGCAATGACAATTTTATGAGATAAGGAGTTTTTTTCTTGTGCAAACAAAGCCACCAACAAACATACCCATAACACTATGATATGCAAACCTATACGATACATAAATCCTCTTTTTTAAACGATAAACAGATTGTATCCTATTCTTGTTAACAAACATAACGATTTATTAATCACTATTTAGATAAAATTATCACCATTACAACATTAGGTAAGAGAATTATGATAAAAAGCCTCCTTAAAATCTTTGGTACACACAACGATAAAATTGTAAAAGCATACAATAAAAGAGTACAGCCTATCAATGCATTGGAATCACACTATGAAGCGATGGACGATAATGCACTCAAAAGTGCATTTGATGCACTCAAAACATCTGTACAACAGGGTGAAAAAACACTGGATGATGTGCTTTATGACTCTTTTGCCATTACAAGAGAAGCCTCCAGACGTACACTTGGATTACGTCACTATGATGTGCAGATGATTGGTGGGATGGTACTGCATGATGGAAACATCGCAGAGATGAAAACAGGAGAGGGTAAAACACTTGTGGCAACACTTGCAGTGGTGCTTAATGCTATGAAGGGCAAAGGGGTACACATCGTTACCGTAAACGATTATCTTGCAAGCCGCGACAGCAGCGAGATGTCTCCTCTGTATGAGTTTTTGGGCTACAGTGTAGGGTGTGTTACGGCAAATCTTCATGATGATATCGCACGTAAAGCACAATATGATGCAGACATTACCTATGGTACCAACAATGAGTATGGGTTTGACTACCTTCGCGACAACATGAAAGTACGACTCGAAGAGAAGGTACAAAGAGAGCATCACTATGCTATTGTTGATGAAGTGGATTCTATCTTGATTGATGAGGCAAGAACCCCACTGATTATCTCTGGGCCGACACAGCGTGACCATAACCACTATGCCAAAGCTGACGCCATCGCACGTCAGATGGAGCGTGGAGAGAAGATAGAAGTTAAAGCGGGAGAAGAGGAAAAGACAACGGGTGACTTTATTGTAGATGAGAAAAACAGAACCATTGTCATGACAGAACAGGGACTACAAAAAGCTCAAGACCTCTTTGAGGTGGACAATCTCTACTCACTAGAGAATGCCACGCTCTCTCACCATCTTGACCAGGCCCTTAAAGCACACTATATTTTTGAAAAAGATGTAGATTATGTGGTACAGAATAATGAGATTATTATTGTTGATGAGTTTACAGGGCGTTTGAGTGAAGGACGAAGATACTCCGAAGGTTTACACCAGGCACTAGAGTGCAAAGAGGGTGTAGAGATACAAGAGGAGTCACAAACACTTGCAGAGATTACCTACCAAAACTACTTTAGAGCCTATGAGAAACTTGCCGGTATGACAGGTACCGCCCAAACAGAAGCCACAGAGTTTGCCCAAATCTACAACCTTGATGTTATCTCTATTCCTACCAATGTACCTATCGCAAGGGTAGATAAAAATGACCTCATTTATAATACAGAGCGTGAGAAGCTTGATGCCGTTGTCAAACGTGTGCGAGAGTTTCATGCCAAAGGGCAACCTGTACTGATAGGTACAGCATCTATTGAGAAATCTGAAATGATTCATGAGAGGCTTAAAAAAGAGAAAATCCCACACAATATGCTCAACGCCAAAAACCATGCACAAGAGGCGGAGATTATTAAAAATGCAGGACAAAAAGGTGCAGTCACCGTGGCTACCAATATGGCTGGGCGTGGCGTTGACATCAAGATAGACGATAAAGTAAGAGAGCTTGGTGGACTTGCTATATTGGGAACAGAACGTCATGAAAGCAGACGTATCGACAACCAGCTTCGTGGGCGTTCTGGACGTCAAGGTGATCCAGGAGAGTCTCAATTTTTCCTAAGCCTTGATGACAATCTACTTCGTATCTTTGGTGGAGAAAAAATTAGAAATATTATGAATAAACTCGGTGTGGAAGATGGTGAGTATATTGACTCCAAAATCGTCACACGTTCTGTTGAAAAGGCACAAAAAAAGGTAGAGAACCAACACTATGAGTCTCGTAAACACATCTTAGAGTATGATGATGTTGCCAACCACCAACGTAAAGCCATCTATGCCTTTAGAAATCAACTGCTTGACCCTGAATTTGACATTGGTGCCAAAATCAAAGAGAACCGTGAAGAGTATATCACACACCTCTTGACAGAAGCTGAAATTTTTGAAGGGATGCCTACAGAAGATTTTGATGTAGAGAAACTTGCAGCACGCATCAAAGAGGAACTGCATATAGAAATCAATCCAGAAGAGTTTAAGGGCAAAGAACTTGAAGAGATGACTAATATGCTACGCACCATGTTAGAGACTCTTTATGAAGAGAAGATGTCACAAATCGATCCTGAGCAACGCAAAGAGATAGAGCGTATCTTGTATCTACAGGTACTTGACCCACAATGGAGAGACCACCTCTATGAGATGGATGTACTTAAAACAGGTATTGGACTAAGAGGCTACAACCAGAAAGACCCACTTACAGAGTACAAACAAGACTCCTACAAGCTCTTTACTGACTTAGTAACGCGTATTAAACATGAAGCCATCAAAACACTACAGTTGGTACAGTTTGACTTTAGTTCACCAGAAGAGGAGGAAGCTGTCGTTGAACACATCAAAGAGGAGTTGGAAGCCGATGTGGCAGAGGCTAACATAAACCAATTGGAAGAAGAGGTTGCCAAAGAGTCAGAAAAACGCAAACCTCAAAGAGCAGCAAAAAAACCAAAAAGAAATGAGCCCTGTCCTTGTGGCTCTGGAAAAAAATATAAAAACTGTTGTGGGCAGAGTGGGCCCAAAAAAGGTCTATTGGCATAATGACCCACACACTCCCCTCGCCTAATCAAACATTTATTAGGCACATCATCAAACACTACCTCAAGTACGACAAAGAGAATCCATTTATTTTTCTCTCTGCTCTACTGGCCTTTTTAGGTATCGCTACAGGGGTAATGGTACTAATGATAGCTATGGGGATTATGAATGGTACACAAAAGAGCTTTACTGAAAAACTTTTTGTGATGAACTATCCGCTAACAGTCTTGCCTTTGGCTGAAGATGTCATAGATGATGCACTCATCAAAAAACTCTCTGTAAAATTTCCTCATTTAAAATTTAGCCCTTACTACACTACGCAAGTCATTACCAAAAACGAAGGTGCCGTGCAAGGCTCTTTACTCTATGGGGTAGATGCCCAAAAAGAGGCAGCAATAAACCCTGTTTTTAACAAAGCCAAAAGCACACACAAAAGTAAATTTGGTGT
>JALVXW010000011.1 GCA_027038155.1 Sulfurovum sp. | reverse complement strand
CTTCGGCCCATAGAAGTCCAGAGAGAACCAAAACATATATGAAAGAAGCTGAAGCAAAAGGGGCACAAGTTTTCATAGCCGCAGCAGGCATGGCAGCACACCTTGCAGGTGCTTTGGCTGCAAGTACCACCAAACCTGTACTTGGTATCCCTATGGAGAGTGGACCGCTTAAAGGTGAAGATGCACTGCTTAGTACCGTGATGATGCCAGCAGGTATGCCTGTAGGAACATTGGCTATCGGTAAAGCGGGAGCAGTAAATGCTGCCTATCTTGCCATTCAGATTATGGCACTTCAAGATGATGAACTGAAAGTGAAACTGCAAGAAGATAGAATCAGTAAAGCAAAAAAAGTAGAGCTTGACTCTAGCGAAATAGAAACGATACTGTAGAATTAAAAATTAAAAATTAAAAATTAAAATAGAGGGGTCTGGTGATTTGTGATGCGTTGCAAGGCAATGCATCATGAATAACCTGACCCCTCGGTACAACTGAAAGGCAACCCATGGAACTCCAACTTAAAAATATAGGCATGATAAAAGAAGCCAATGTCAAGATAGATGGGCTTACTGTGATTGCTGGTGAGAATGATACAGGGAAGAGTACGGTTGGGAAGGCATTGTTTACTGTTTCAAAAACTATTAAAGACGTTTCGGGGGTAGTCAAGGCAATAGGTGAAAAATCACAATTTTCAATATTAAAACATAACTTAATTGCATATTATTCTTTATTGTTTAAAGAGGAATTATCGGAAAAAGCTTTTTTAAAAATGTTTAGTTCTCAAACTATAGTTGAATTTTCAAGAGAGAAAAATGAGAATAATGAAGAGAGCATTTCAGTAGTTGCACCAAAAATTATTGAAATAAAAAAACCCTACGATATTATTTTTATCGAATCCCCAGTAGTTTGGAATTTTACAGATTTTTTTAGAGATGTAGCACAGGTTGAATCACAAATGAACCTAAAGTTGGACTATCCATACCTAATGAAAGATTTAAATTTCAAACTCCATATCAAGAGTGCTTCTTATGGGCTTGATATAAAAGAAAAAGTCACTACATTAATGGGTGGAGAGTTCAAAAAGGATGAATCTGATCACTACTATTTTTATAAGAATGATAAAAAAATAGAATTAGTTAATACGGCTACAGGAATAAAGACATTTGGAATTTTGCAAGTACTTTCTCAAAATAACTGGCTGAATAAAGAGACAGTATTGGTACTTGATGAACCCGAAGTACACCTCCATCCCAAATGGCAACTAGAAATGGCTAAGATTATTGTGGAACTTGTAAAAAACGATGTAAAGGTTTTGGTGAACTCTCATAGCCCCTATATGATAGAAGCACTTAAAAGATATAGCGATGTAGAAGGGATAGTAGATAAGACAAATTTTTATTTGGCAGAAGATGGTTATATAAAACAAATAAATAACAGTAATTCTCAAACTTTGGTAGAGATTTATGAAAAACTTTCAGAACCTTACGACACATTTGAAGAGATGGATGCTCAAAGAATGGAGAGATTTATTAATGGCTAATATAAGTCAATTCATTCGTAAATATCAAAAATTTACAAGTACATTTAAAATTACAAGTTTTGATAGCGAGAATAATGAATATCTTTGTGCGGATGAAAGTCAAGAGGTTATAAATTATGATAAAATTATAGAAGAAAAGTATCCTAATAGCAATACCAGACCAAAAACTTTTGATTCAATATATATTGATAAAACTAATATATATTTAGTGGAATTTAAAAATGAAAAGAAGCCTAATAAAAAAGAGATAGAAGATAAGCTTTTAGCTGGCAAAAAAGAACTTGATAGATTATTTAAAGATTTAAATATATCTAAAAAAGAGTATCAATTTATCTTTTGTTTGGCATATAATAAATATAAACCAAAACATGAAAGATTTAAACAAGGTTTATTTAAAAGTACAACGTTTGAATTTCTTCATCAACATAAAAATAATGGGATCATAGATGATATATACACAGAAGATGTTAACTTCTTTACAAAACAATTTAAAAAACAACTTCAAAAGGAATTAGCATGCTAACATTTAGCGAACTACTACTAAAACTCCAACAATTCTGGGCAGAACAGGGCTGTAATATTGTACAACCTTATGACATTCCCTCAGGTGCAGGAACTTTTCATCCCGCAACACTGCTGAGAAGTCTTGACTCTAAGCCTTGGTCAGCTGCGTATGTAGCACCGAGTCGTCGTCCTACCGATGGACGCTATGGAGAGAATCCTAACAGACTAGGGGCGTATTATCAGTTTCAGGTGCTTATTAAGCCCAGTCCTGACAATATTCAAGAGCTTTATCTTAAATCACTGGAATATTTAGGCTTAAATCTGCAAGAGCATGATATTCGTTTTGTTGAAGATAACTGGGAGTCTCCAACACTTGGTGCATGGGGGCTTGGCTGGGAAGTATGGCTTGATGGTATGGAGGTAACTCAGTTTACCTACTTTCAACAAGTAGGAGGCATTGCCTGTGACCCAGTGGCAGTAGAGATTACTTATGGTACAGAGCGTTTGGCTATGTATCTGCAAGGTGTGGACTCTGTCTATGACCTGGTATGGAATAAGATGGGTGACACGGTGACTACCTATGGTGATGTACATAAGGAGACAGAGTATGAGTTCTCTAAGTACCACTTTGAAGTAGCCAATGTAGAAAATCTGTTCCAACACTTTGAAGATGCTTCTAACGAGTGTAAAGTTTGTTTGGATGCAGGACTTCCTTTGCCTGCCTATGACCAGTGTATGTTGGCCTCTCATGCTTTTAATGTGTTAGATGCTCGCAAAGCTATCTCTCAGGCACAAAGACAGAACTATATTTTAAAAGTCAGAGAGCTCTCTATAGGGTGTGCCCAGTTGTATAAAGAGCAAGAGCAAGAGAGAAATATGAGAGTGAAATTCTAATAATCTTTTGTGCTATAATAGGTAAAAAGAAAAGGAGTTTTCATGTCTAAAAATGATATAGCCAATATGTCAGTAGAAGAGCGTGTAGCTCTTATGGAAGAGCTTTGGGCAAGTTTTGATCGTGATGATTTGGAGTATCCTGTGCCTGCTTGGCATGAGAGAGTACTAGAAGAAAGAGCTAATAGCAAGGATGAAGATTTTATTCCTCTTGCTGAAGTAAAAAAATCTTTACAATCAATATTGCATGACGCTTAAAGTTTTACGTAGAGCAAGAGAAGATCTTCGGTATTATTAAAATAGATAATCATTTAGTGAAGATTTATGCTGTTTTGGATGATAGGCGTGACCCAAAAATGATAGAAACAAGATTGGAAGAAGAAAAATGAAACTACAAGAAATATATAATCACCTAGACAAAATAAGCCCTTTTGAACTTCAAGAGAAATGGGATAACTCTGGATTGATTGTGGGGGATTTGAATCGTGAAGTCTCACAGATAGTAGTCTCTTTAGATATTGATTTTGCTATGATAGAAGAGGCAAAAGAGGGGACACTCTTTGTGGTGCATCATCCGCTTATCTTTGGTAAACTGACGCAGCTTGATTTTGCTAAATACCCTTCAAATCTTATAGAGAAGATGATACTTAAAAAGCACTCTTGTATCGCACTACATACAAATTTTGATAAGACCCATCTCAATAAATATGTATTTACTAAAGTTTTGGGTTTCACCTTAGAGTCTCAAAATGATTTTCTTTGTACCACAAAAGGAGATTGGAACGATAAAGCACTTTTAGACTTGATACAAGAGAAGCTGAACCTTCCTGCACTTAGAGTAGTGGGTAAAAAAGAGCATATAGAATCTATCGCTTTATGTACGGGTGCTGGGGCTTCACTTATAGATGAGGTAGAGGCTGATTGTTTCTTGACTGGGGACATTAAATACCATGATGCGATGAAAGCGATGAGTGAAGATTTGATGATGATTGACATTGGACACTATGAGTCTGAGACGTTTTTTGCCCAGATTTTACTGGAAGAATTGAAAGTTTTACCTATTTTGGCTATAATTGCGAACTCTAAAAACCCATTTCATACTGAAACGTACTAAAAATAGGTTATTAAACGTTAAAAAAGACCCTTAAACCCTAAAGGATAGAGATTGAACAAACACCTAAATGAGCTTATTGAGTTATCTAGCAATGACAAAGCGATTGATGCATATACCCCACAACTTGAAGCTGCCGATAAAAAAGTAGCAAAGATTCAAAAAAAGATAGATGCAGTACAGAGTGAATTAGATACATTAAATGGTGATATTGCTGAGAATGAAACCAAAATCAAAACATTTGAAGAGCAACTTACGCTTTTGAATGAGCAACTCTCCTCTAATGCAAAAAAAATGAAAGAGATCTCTACCGAAAAAGAGATGAAAGCACTCTCTTTGGAAGAGGATATTGCAAAAGAGAAGATGACCTTTGCCAACGAAGAGATAGAGAGACTTCAAGGTATCAATGAGACAAAAAAAGCATTGCTTGAAGAGACCAATGAGAAGCTAACTGCATTAACTGCCGAATTTGAAGCAGTCAATGAGGTGGTCTCTGTAGAAAAAGCTGAGATTGAAAAAGCAAAAGCTGCACTCTTTGCAAAGAGAGAAGAGCTTAGCAGAAATCTTGAGCAAAAAGTACTTGCATTTTATGAAAAAATTCGTATCTGGGCAGGAAACACAGCGGTTGTCCCTGTAAAAAAACAGGCATGTTACGGATGCTATATGAAGCTTAACGATAAAACCTATGCAGAGGTGATTAAAGCAGACGAGATTGTAAACTGTCCTCACTGTGGACGTATCTTATACTTAGAGCCAGTTACGGCTGAAGCATAATGCAGGGTGGGTTTTCCAGCCCACGCTGTTTTTAATATTGGTGGGTTGGCACCTAAAGGTATCTCCTTTGGTCAAAACCCACTCTACAAGGGGATAAAATGAATAAGATATTTTTTTATTTTTATTCTTTTGTCTCTTTTGTAGTATATATTGTAGCACTCCCTTTGCTGCTTCTTTT
>JALVXW010000010.1 GCA_027038155.1 Sulfurovum sp. | reverse complement strand
AATCCAGAAGATTACCAATTTACAGCCACTCAAACAACTACTATGGATCCACACTCTAGTGTGATCCCTATAGATATTATGATTACTGGAGATTATGACAAAGAGAATAACGAAACATACAAAATATGGCTAAGAACACTTCAGATAGAAGGTGATTCTACAGTCTATAATTTACAAAATTGTTACCAATATGATGGCACCATCGTTGATGATGATTATATCCCCAATATCACCAACTTTGAAAATCCTACAGCCACAGAGGTATGGGAGACCAATAGTGATGATGCACTCACCTTTACTATTGCAAATATTTTAGACAAACCAGCAAAATACCCTATTACAATATCAGCAAATATTGTTTTTACAGGGAACAACCACTACAGTGGCACCTCTACTGCTGCTAGCAGTGCAGATGTGGGAAGTATCCCTGTTACAATCACCATACCAAGCCACTCAAGAGATGGAAGTGTCACAGTAACCATTGTAGGAGACACACTCCCAGAAAATGTAGAATCCTTCTGGATAGCCCCATCTGGTGCTACAGACAGTGCAGGGCACTCTATACCTATTGTAGGGACAGTAGGATCAACACAAGTGATTATTAAGGACAATGATGCCAAACTCAAAATCTCCTCTTTGCCTGATGTGCATTATGCCGAGTTAGATTATGATCACAATGTCACATACCGCATCTACTCCGATGAGAACGCGGCCCTAAATACAGATATTCACTTTAGCTTTAGGGTACAAACCCCAGCCTCTGCAAAAGATGTAGAGGACTTTGAAGCCTATAGTGACACAGTTACCATGCCTGCTGGCGTAAACTATGTAGATATATCTCTACCTATTGTTGCAGACTTTAAACCAGAGAACAATGAAACCCTAGAGCTTGTTATCTCTGGAGACTCCAACTATGTTGAGATTTCTGATGCTGTTGCAGTCATTACTATTACTGATGATGATGTTTTACCTCAAATTACTATTGCCGATATGAATATCACAGAGACAGACAGTAACTGGACACTGCACTATGACTTGAATGCCAGTGAATTACTCAAAAAAGATGTCTTCCTAACCTACACTCTTACCTCAAGCGAGGCAAACTCTCCAGAAGACTATACCTTAAGTTCACCTACTCCAATCAAGTTTGAACAAGGTACTGACAAGATACAAATTGATATCAATATTACTGGTGACTTACGTTCTGAGCCAGATGAAACACTCACATTAAAATTTACAGCGTACGACGACTACTTACAACTAGACAGAAATGAGTCCAATATTACAATTATTGATGATGATAATATTACTATTGATATTGAAAACGTATTTACACAGGTGACAGAGGGAGATGGTGTTGCCATGCCACTACATCCAGCAGCAGACCATCATACAGCCGATTTTAATATTACGCTTAGTAAATGTCCTGCACTACCCATAACTATCAACTGGACTACAGCAGATGGTACAGCTACCCTCTCGGACAATGACTATAGCCTTAGCTCTGGTGCTATCCATGTCTCACCAGGAGAAGATTGTGAGACAAGCTACCCTATCTCTATACCTATTACCGCGGACTGGAAAGAGGAGCCAGATGAGAACTTCTACATAAACCTATTGGCCAGCACATCTCAGGCCTTTAATTTTGCAAACCAATCTGCAATAGCACAGATAGTCAATGATGATGAAAATCTCTCTACGGTTGATTTTTACATAGAAGATATGAATGTAACAGAGGGTAATGCACCAAATGTAAAAATAGCCAAAGCCAATCTCCACATTACAGCATGTCCATACGGATCTGATGTTGTTGTCTACTGGAAAACAGTAGACTCTACCCCAGTAAGTGCACAAGCAGGTAACGACTATCTTCCTGTCGCTGGTTCTGGAGAGAGATTTTACCAATATGCATGTAATCCTGTCCATCAAATCTCATTCAAAATTATTGGTGATAACGATATTGAGAACAATGAAACATTCCAACTTGAGATCTACCAAACCGTTGCAGCAAACAGTGCCCTACAAGACATTAACGCTTCTGCTATCGGAAGAAAATCTACTGTCACGATTATCGATGATGATGAAAACATAACAACTCTTGGCTCTTCATTGGGGCTTGATTTGAAATACAGGACAAATATCAAAGGAAATATCAAAGTAATCGGACATACTGTACTTAAAGGAGATGGCACAGGACTCTCTAACGATGAGCAAAACCTTACCTATATTGATATAGATAGCGACACTAGCACATACAACTCCTCTAGTGCAAAAATTTTACGAAACCAAAATGGCGTAGATATCAATGGATCTCATATTATTGCGGCAAGACTCTACTGGCAAGGATATATGCACAATGATGAAGGCGATGAGGGGATAGACAGTATACCCGAACACAACATTCCAAGAGACAATCATTCCGAAGAGAATATTTTAGACTATCTTCATACCACGCCTGTACGCTTCTCAATAGATAATGGTACTCCTGTTGACATCTTGCCAGATGTAGTCAAATACCACTCCGAAAGCAACACCTCAAACGATGTTGCTGGGGTCAAATACGCTGCTGAAGCAAACATCACCTCTCTTCTGGCAGGAAGAACAGCCATCGGCACATTTACGGTTGGCAATGTACCCTGTAGAACAGGAATTACAAACGATACAAACAGAAGTAATGGCACAAAAAATGGAGCTGGTTACAATAATGATCTTTTAGGAAACTATGGGGCATGGGCATTGGCTATTGTTTATGATAACCATGAAACACCCAACGAGACAACACGAAATATTGCTATTTATGATGGATATGAAGTGATTAATATAGGTAGCTCCAAAGATATCAACATCTCAGGTTTCCTCACGCCACGAGATGAGAATGCTACGGTTGATTCAAGTTTCTCTATCTTTGCCGGAGAAGGCGATAGGGGTAAAACTGGAGATTACGTCACAATGACCTCCGAGACAGGTGTGAGTAAAACACTCAGTAGTGTCTCCAATACACAAGACAACTTCTTTAACTCAACCATAGACCATCCAGGCATAAACCTAAATCCTTCTAGTCTACCCAATGGGAACACCAATGGATCTGATATCCATACAGTTGATGTAGGTACTGATGCCTTAGGTCACAATAGCGGACCAAACTCTGTACTCAACATCAATCAAAGAAGTGTAAAGGTAGAGCTTGGTACAAATGGAGACATCTATACCCCTAGTTTGGTTACTTTTGCTACAGAGCTCTTTGTGCCTGAACTCTGTTATCAATATACTGTACTTATAGATAATAGTATTGCTATTCACTCTAACGATGCTAGAGATTTTAATCTCTCTCACTATCGAGATTCGAAGGTTACTCTTCATGTTGCTTTAAAAAGTTTAACCTCAGATTTTGACCTTACCAAAACTTCGGCTAGATTACATATTGTCAATAAGTCACCTGGTAAAAATTTGGAAAGCCTACTTGATCACGTTGAAATATCAGAAGCAGGAGACAACCATTATGGACCAGCACTTTATACAGGAGATGGATATTATGGTATAGGAAAAGGAGCTCTTACCGATGCAAAAGGTGGGATTATAGCATCCTCAGAAAGCTCCTTTATGCGATGGTACTATGATAAAGATGACAACCTTAGTAGCTACCACCTAGATATTGATGTCAATACCACTATTGACTTTAAATCTGGAGGATTGGTCCCCTATATACTAAGTACAGACTCCCACCATGCAAGTGGTAGAGCCCTTATTAAAGAATGTCCTGGAGACGATGCCTACAGTAGTCCTTTTGGACAATTCAATATAGAAAGAAGTGATTCAGAACACTATGCCAGTCCACATCAACGCTATCCACTCTACACACAGACAGCAGGGCAGGACTTTAACCTTTCACTTGTCTCATACAAAGATGATAGTCCCTACAATACCCATTTAGATTTAACAAATGCAACATTTGATGTAGAGCTTATCCGTGCAGACATATTCAAAAACAAAACAGGATTAAAAAGTGACCTTGTGTGTGAAAATGCAGGTATTAGACTGAGTGATGATAGTATCTTTGTCACTCTGGGCAAAGATGGAATTGCCTCACATAGAGCACCTATCCCTGTTCATGGTACACGCCCAGCAGGACCAGGACACTATCTTGTCAACGACAAAGCGATAAGAAAAGCGACAATGAGAATGTGGTACTTTGTCAAAAAGGCGGATGACAACAGAACAGATGTGCTTCTTAAAAACAACTGTACAAGAGCAGCAGGCGATATGTGTTTTAGAACATTCTATACTAACAATTTCTTAAACAAAATAGACAACCCTGGTTTCTGTACAAGAAAATGTTACGATACAGCAACATACGATGCGGAGAGTTGTTTCAAGTGTCTCAAACGAAGATTTGCCAAACCACTCTGTGCAAGAGACAACTTTGCGATTAGACCTTCAAGCTTTAACCTAAACATTAGAGACAACAATGATTCACTCGATAGTGATACCTCTGTGCAGGTAGCAACCAATATTGATGGAAACAACTCCGTAAACGTTGCAGCAGGATACAACTACCCTCTACGTATTGTGGCACCACTCTTTGGCACCAACACACCAGCACAGGGATACAGTAGAAACTTTAACAAAAAAGATACTGATACCTCCTCCTCGACAGTCAGTACTGCTGAGACAACTGCAGATGGTGTCATAGCATACTTTGAACCGAATGACAATTGTGTCAATAAAAATAATATTGCCCACACTATAGAGGTAAGAGATGGAGTAGATGTAAAACAAAATGCCTCTCTTATTTTTAATGATGTAGGTGCCTATAAACTTGTAATGGTGGATCACAACTGGACTGAAGTTGATCAATCCAGTAGTCCTCTTAAGCGTCGCTTTAGTGGTGGAAATCTAGATGATTGTAAAACAAGTGATGCAAAACCTGAACATGATGGACTTCAAAACGGACAAGTGGGATGCTATATCTCCTCCAAGGTAGCCAATGACCTTAAACATGAAGAGATAGAACTTAACTACTATCC
>JALVXW010000009.1 GCA_027038155.1 Sulfurovum sp. | reverse complement strand
GAGAACAGCAGGCTAAAGCACAGCAGCAAGCATAATAGCTTGGGTATAAAAACACTTTTTAGGAATATCTATGAACTACATGCTCAAAGACGAAAATGCTATCTATTATGAGTGTGGCTATAGTTGTGACAATGCACTCTATCTACGTTTGGGTGCGGATGCATTTTTTATTACCGATGGTCGTTACACGATAGATGCCAAAGAAAATGTTGTTGGGGCAGCGGTGGTCATAGATGGTGACTTGTATGGTAAAGCAGCAAAGATACTCAAAAAACATCAAGTCAAAAAAATTGTTTTTGACCCAAAAGAGTGGAGTGTTGCAGGATTTGACAAGATACGCCAAAAAGTGAAAACAACTTTCAAACCAGTATTGGATTTTTCACATAAAAAGCGTATTGTTAAATCTGAAGAAGAGTTGAAGATTGTTGCCAAAGCAGCCAAACTGGGAGCAAAAGCATTTAAGCAGTTGGCAAAAGAGTTTCGTAAAAATGGTTTTGGAAAAGATGAATACACACTGACCCATATGGCAAAAGGTATTTTGGGTGACTTTGGGAAGTATGAGCTAAGTTTTGAGCCTATTGTAGCCATTAACAAAAATGCAGCAAAACCCCATGCGACACCCACCTCTACCATACTGGAAAAAAATGATTTACTTCTGGTAGATGCCGGACTCAAATATAAGCGTTACTGCTCTGACCGCACACGTACAGTACAGGCAGATAAGTACTTTATGTTCGATATGCACCAAAGTTATAAACGTAAAAAGATACAAAAAGCCTACGATGTTGTACTCAAGGCTCACGACAATGCCATAGCCAAAGCATGTTCTGGCATGAAAGCCAAAAAGGTAGATGCCCTTACGCGTGATATTGTAGAGAAAGCAGGGTATGGCAAGTACTATGTACACTCTACTGGACATGGGGTAGGGCTAGATATTCACGAGATGCCCTATATCTCTAAAAAGTCAGATACTATTATAGAAGATGGTATGGTCTATACGATAGAGCCAGGGATTTACATTCCCAACGCGTTTGGCATACGTATAGAGGATATGGTAGCCATGGTAGATGGAAAAGCAAAGGTATTGTAGGAAAAAATGGTAAAAAGAAAAGAGTTAAATCGTCATCATACATTGATTTTTACCCCACATTTTCCCTATAATACCAATAAGAAGCGTCTTTATGCAAGAGCGTTACTCGGTTTTGGTGGAAATATAGGTGATGTTGTGCGTCGTTTTGAACATCTTTTTTGGTTTATACAGCGTTCACCATTGATACATGTGGTAGAGACGGCACCTATTTTAAAAAATCCACCTTTTGGATATACTAAGCAGGATGATTTTTACAATACACTGATGCTGGTGGAGACAAAATTGAATCCTGAGGCACTGTTACGTTATGTGCTTCGCATAGAAAAGCTTTATGGACGCAAACGTTCGTTTGCCGATGCACCAAGAACACTGGATATAGATATAATATTTTATGAAAATGTAGAGAGAAAGAGCAAGAGCTTGACACTTCCCCATCATGGGTGGCAAGAGAGAGCTTCTGTGCTTATCCCGCTCTCTATGATGAAAAGGACACTATGATAGAAGAAAAATTTGTAGCAGATAACCCTAAAAGTGCATATGAAGATGCGGTACGTAAGTATGGCAAAGAGATTAAGTTACTTTCGGCAAAACAGGTCAAGCATGACGATGGTAAACTCTATAGTGAAGTGACTGTCTCTGTGCCAGAAGTGTCTCATGTAGAGGAGCGTAAAAATGAGGAGGAGATACTTTTGTCTGAAGTGCACTTACTCAAAGCACAACTTGCACAGATGCAACAAGCGATGTCAAAAAAACTAAAGCAAAATTTACAAGTTCAAACAAAAGAGGAGTATAGTGCAACTAGGAAAGTAAGGGATATTTTTGTAGGTAAAGGTATCGCACCAGAATGGATTGACAGGGTGCTAGATACCCTAAAAGAAAATACCATTTTAAAGGATGAGAAACTTTTAACCTCTTATATTTTGGAGGAGATAGATGAATCTTTAAATATCAAAGAGGAGAGACTGGATATTCCTAAAATGATTATGCTTGTAGGTCCAACAGGTGTAGGAAAAACCACTACTATCGCCAAACTTGCAGCACGTTATGCCTATATGTTAGGCAAATCGTACAGTGTTGCTTTTTTGAATGTAGACAATTATAAAATAGGTGCCTTTGATCAGCTGGGGCATTATGCGGATATTATGCAAATAGAGCATATCTCTGTTGAAGATTTAGAGGGATTTTCTGAGGGGATTGAGGCTTTGCAAAAGTACGATATTATTCTTGTGGATACAGCAGGGATGTCTCCTTATGATACAGAAAAACTCATACGTACGGTAGAGTATGTTCAGACAGATAAAGCGAGAAAAATAGAGATAAATCTGCTTCTTCCTGCAACTGTAAAATATGAAGATATGTGTGATATTTATGAAAATTTTTCATTTTTAAACCTTCACTCTCTTATGATTTCAAAATTTGATGAGACAAAATATTTGGGTACTTTGCTAAGTTTTATGTTGCTTTATCCTCTTCCTGTGAGCTATTTTTCTACAGGACAAGAGGTGCCAGATGATTTACTCGTAGCCTCTAAAGAGTATCTACTAGAACGCTTTATTGGAGATATTGAAGAGAGAGACAAATGAGAGAGAGAGTACTTGTGGGGATGAGTGGAGGCGTGGACTCTACTGTTGCGGCACTGCTTCTGCAAAAAGAGGGCTATGAAGTAGTAGGTGTCTATATGAAACTTCACCATAAACCAGGATACCATGAGGAGAATTATGCCAAAGCACAACGTGTGGGTGACTATTTGGGTATCAAAGTACATTTTCACGATTTATCAAATGAATTTAAAGAAGAGGTCTATGACTACTTTGTGGAGAGTTACAAAGAGGGTTTCACGCCAAACCCTTGTGTAATGTGCAATCGTACCATTAAGTTTGGCAAGATGATGGAGTTTGCCGATACTCTAGGTATTGAAAAAGTAGCCACTGGACACTACTGCAAATGTGATGGTTACGCTATCTATATGGCAAAAGATGAGACCAAAGACCAAAGCTATTTTCTCTGTGAAGTAGACAAAAAAGTTTTACCTCGTCTTGTTTTTCCTTTGGGTGAGTGGATAAAAGAGGATGTCAAGGCCTATGCTGCAAACATCGATGTGATTGAATCCTTTGCCACCCAAAAAGAGAGTTCTGAAATCTGTTTTGTTGAAAACAGCTACGATGAAATACTGGCTAAACATATGGATATAGATATTCCAGGAGAGACACTGGATACAGAAGGGAATGTGATAGGTTCGCATAAGGGATATATGTACTATACTATAGGAAAGCGTAGGGGCTTTATTGTGCATGGTGCACACGATCCGCACTTTGTGCTGGAGATTAAGCCTGAGAGCAATCAGATAGTTGTAGGCACCAAAGAGAAGCTTGAAGAGAACGCCTTTGAAGTCAAGCAACTTAATATGTTTGAAGAGCTTGTAGAATTTGACTGTACGGTAAAAGTACGCTTTAGAACCACCGCGGTACCTTGCCATGTAGAGAGTGAAGCAGATAGAGCAACAGTTACATTGAAAGAGCCTGTATTTGGGCTAGCCAAAGGACAGATAGCAGCCTTTTATAAAGAAGATAAACTCCTTGGTGGAGGAGTTATCTGTTGATTTATGACCTATAGAGAGAAAATTACCAAAGCCAAAGCAAAACTGATGCTGGAGTACCCTTACTTTGGTACGTTAGCCTCCTCTCTTCATTTAGAAAAAAGCAGTGAAATTTTAACGTTTGCCTCCGATGGTGAAAAGATACGTTATAACAGTGAATATCTTGACAGACTCTCTTTAGAAGAGGTAGAGTTTGTCATGGCAAATGGGGCAATGCATACCGTTTTAAAGCATCATGAACGCCTAAACGGTCGTACCAAATGGCTTTGGCAGAGTGCGACAGACTATGTGATTAATGCCATGTTGGTGAAAAATGGTATGCAGCTGCCTGAGTATGCCTACTTTGAAGAGAAGTTTGAGGGAATGTATGTAGAAGAGGTCTATGAGATACTTCGTGCAGAGATGAGTGATAGTGTAGACTACAGTATGGAGCAGGAGAGCGAACAGACAACTGACTCCGATGAAACAGGTGTAGAAAATCTACATATGCAAAAAGAGCATACGCCAGATGTCAATGCAAATGAAACTCAAGAAGAAGAAAATAGAAATAACCAAGAAAAAGAGGCTTCTACCCCTGAAAGTGACGCATTAAGTCAAGAGATGAAAGAGCATTTTGAGCAGATATTTCAAAAACATAAACGTCAGGGAAATTTGCCTAAAGATTTAGCATTTGTTGTACCTGAGTACTTCTCTTGCAAAGTAGATTGGCGTGAGTTCTTGTATCGCTACATCGCAACCCATGCCAAGAGTTCTTACACCTTTAGCCCACCCAATATGAAGTTTCTCTACAGAGGAATCTATCTGCCAAGTATGAGCTCTGATTTGTTACGTGTGATTGTTGCAGTCGATACTTCAGGTTCTGTAGATGAAGCACTGCTTACTACTTTTTTAGGAGAAGTGAGCTCCATGATGCAACAGTACCCAAATTACGAGATTGATCTTATTACCGCCGATGTCAAAGTGCAATCACATAAAACATTTTTGCAAGGAGAAGTACTTGATTGTGATATTAGTGGAGGAGGGGGTACTGATTTTCGTCCTGTTTTTGAATATATAGACCAACGGATAGAGTATCCGACACTGTTACTCTATTTTACTGATGGAGAGGGCAGATACCCTAAAGAGGAACCCCCTTATGATGTGCTTTGGGTAATGCCTGAAGAGATGGAAGTTTCTTTTGGTGAAGTGGTGGTTTTGGAGAATAAAGTAGGCCCCCTGAATAAAACCCAGTAAAATGAGACAGGATGAAGAAATATACTTTGGATTTAAATTTGGGTTTTGTTACAATATCAAAAATATTTACTAGGGCTATTTATGGCAGATAAAACGCACAAAAACAGAGTATCTTTTGCTACACTAGGC
>JALVXW010000008.1 GCA_027038155.1 Sulfurovum sp. | reverse complement strand
TGTAAATCAAAAAAACCGACCATCTGTGCAGAACCAATCACCTCAAAGAGAATGGCATCATAGATGCGGTTATAGACCTCTATGCCCTCTTCGTTGATACCCACGCACCCCAAAGAGAGTGCATAGGCACCCAGTTGCAAATTTGCCTTTTGGGTAAAGGTGGCAGTAACCACTTGATTGTTGCCATAGGTACCTGTTTGGACATATTTCATGGCACTATTTGTGCCTGTTATCTCTAGACCCTTGGAGTCTTTTAGGGTAAAGGCAAAGATAGGGTCACTCACTGTTGCTGCAAATTGTACTTTCATGACAATAGTAAAACTGTCATTGTAGTGGATAATTGCAGAGGGGGTATGGTTTTTGTCAAGAATACCATAGTCAATGATAGTAGCCTTCTCATTGCCATACCTATCTAGTTCCTGATGGGTCTCAAAGGAGTCTTTGAGTCGTGTCCCTTTTGTATATAGGGGGCTACTGCTCTTCTTTTGTGGCTTTTCTTTTTTCTCTTTATAGAAATCGTTAGAGAGTATTTTTTTGAAGGCATCTACTGCAAGTTTGGGGGTGTCATCAAAGACACGTTTGCCTGCATCTATGACAATGCCTCTGTTGCAGTAGCGTAGTACGGTATCTAAGGCGTGTGTGACAAAGAGTATGGTTCTTCCTGCCTCTTGAAACTCTTGAAACTTCTTAAAACACTTCATCTGAAATGCCATATCGCCTACACTTAATGCCTCATCGACAATAAGAATATCGGGCTCCACATTGATAGAGACAGAGAAGGCAAGTCGTGCAAACATACCAGAGCTATACATCTTGACAGGCTGATGGATAAACTCACCAATATCGGCAAAAGCCAAAATAGCCTCTATTTTAGATGCCATCTCTTCACGGCTAAAGCCCATAAGTGTACCATTGAGGTAGATATTTTCCATACCTGTCATTTCAGGGTTAAATCCCGCACCCAGTTCAAGCAAAGAGGCTATTTTCCCATGGGTCTCTATGGTGCCAGTAGTTGGAGTAAGAACGCCTGTGATCATCTTGAGCAGGGTAGATTTTCCTGCACCATTTTTACCGATAATCCCTACGGTTTCTCCCCGTTTAATCTCAAAAGAGACATCACTCATCGCGTAAAAATCGTGATGATAAGACTTTTTACGAGGATGCAGTGCCTCTTTGAGTCTATCTTGCGGTTTGTTGTAGAGATGATAGACTTTGGTTAAGTTCTCAACCTTGATGGCTATGTCATTTGTTTGCATTGGCGTATCGTTTAGTTTGCCTGATATTTAGCCAAATACCAATCAATGGTCTTTACAATACCTGTATCAAAATTCTCATCAGCCTTCCAGCCCAGTTCATTTTCAAGTTTGGTGGCATCAATGGCATAACGTCTGTCATGTCCTGCTCTGTCTTCTACAAAGGTAATGAGCTCTTTGTAACTCTTTTTGGCAGGTACTTTTTCATCGAGTATGCTACAGATAGTATCTACGATTTGAAGATTTGTGCGCTCATTGCGTCCTCCAATGTTATAGACATTTGCCTCTTTGCCAGTATGGTAAACAAGGTCAATCCCTTTACAGTGGTCAAGCACATAGAGCCAATCACGGATATTTTTCCCATCCCCATAAATGGGTATACTCTCACCTGCAAGTGCCTTACGGATAATGGTTGGTATAAGCTTCTCATTATGTTGTTTTGGACCATAGTTGTTTGAACAGTTGGTAATCACTGTGTTCATCCCATAGGTCTCTTGGTAAGAGCGTACAATCATGTCAGAAGATGCTTTGGATGCTGAATAGGGAGAGTTTGGTGCATAGGGAGTCTCTTCGGTAAAGAGGTCAGTCTCACCTAGTGTACCATAGACTTCATCGGTTGAGATGTGGTGAAAACGGCACCCCTCATACCCCTCTTTGAAGACAAATGGCTTTTGCATCCATTTTTTGTAGGCAACATCAAGCAGCGTAAAGGTACCATTGACATTGGTCTCTATAAACACCCCAGGGTTTTTAATGGAGTTATCTACATGGCTCTCTGCTGCAAAGTGTATCACACCTCTAATGTCATACTCCTCAAAGATAAACTCTACCAAGTCACGGTTACAGATGTCCCCTTTGATAAATTTATATTGTGTATGATTCTCTACCTCTTTAAGGTTTTCCAAATTACCTGCATAGGTGAGTAAGTCTAAGTTTACAACAAAATATTCTGGATATTTCTCTAAAAAATAGGGTACAAAATTACTCCCAATAAACCCTGCACACCCTGTGACCAATATTGCTTTTTTTGCCATGTACTACTCCATAATTATTGTTCATGTGAATTATATCAAAAAGTTCTTAGGATGATATGGAGTATTTTTATAGAAGTCAAATAGGAATTAGAGTATACTTTTTATTCAGAGATAGCAAAAGGCATTAGATGATAGTTTTGGGTGAAAAATATACTTTTACTGCATTAGAGATTGAACAGCTAAAACGAAAAAACAGAGACTTTGTTGCACTCAAATATAAAAATATCAGCGATGATGAGGTGATTGACAAATTAGAGTCTTTGGTGCAAAAACATCATATTATTATACTCAATACAAAAGCACAAATATCACACAAACTCATACAGTATTTGACCAAACTGGAGTTGTTGGGCATAAAATACTATACGATTGAATCTTTTTTAGAAAAATATCTGCAAAAGTGTTACATCTCTCAAGAAGATACCGATTTGCAATACCTTGCCAATATTAAGCCCTATACCCCTTTTCAGTATTTTCTAAAACGGTGCATTGATTATGTTGGTTCTGTGACGCTTTATTTTATCGCTTTTCCTGTAATCTATTATAGCCGCAGACGTGTAAAAAGAGAGTCTCCAGGAAGTTCTATGTATAAGCAGTTCAGGGTGGGACTCAATGGCAAAGAGTTTAAGTGTGTCAAGTTTCGTTCTATGTCTATGGATGCCGAAAAAGAGGGTGCACAGTTTGCAAGCAAAGAGGACAAAAGGGTTTTTGAATGGGGGGAGAAGATGCGTCGTGCCCGTATAGATGAGCTTCCTCAGCTTCTCAATGTGGTGCGTGGAGAGATGCATCTTGTGGGGCCTAGACCAGAGCGTAAAATATGGATAGATGTCTTTGAGCAGACCATTCCCTATTATCATCAAAGACATATTGTCAAACCTGGTATTACAGGGTGGGCTCAGGTGATGTACCCCTATGGTACAGGGGTAGAGGATGCAAGACAGAAGTTGATGTATGACCTCTACTATATTAAATATTGGTCTTTAGGTTTGGAGTTTAAAATTATCTGGAAAACCATTTTTGTTATTTTGGGGAGGCACGGTATTTAAATACTCCAAAATAGGCATAGTGTACAAAATAGTAAAGACTTTTTATCAGTGAAAGCTTTTCTACCTCCCTATAGATTCTCCATTGCCAGTAGATGGTTTTGAGTTTATTGCTAGAGAGGCTTTGTGTGTGTCTTCTGTATTGTGCCAGTATCTCATCAATACCCACGGCATACGGTATCTTTTTTAAAAGTGCCAGTTTAAATACATAATCCTCATGCCCTATTGATTGAAAATAGGGTGTACCTAAAATCTCTCTATCATAGACCATGGTGAGGGTACCAATTAGACTTGTTTTTAACATATCTCTATAGCGTACATGTGTGGGTGCATGGTAGGTGGTAAGTGGTGTTCCCTCCTCATCTATAACCTCGTAGTGACTATAACATAATGCTATATTTTGCTCTTGCATGAGTGTTATCTGTTTCTCTAGTTTTGATGCAAACCATATATCATCACTATCCAAAAAGGCAATATATCTCCCCTTTGCTTGCTCTAAAGCACGGTTTCTACTCTGTGCAGCACCTAGGTTTTGGTGATTGTGTAGCGAGACAATACGGGCATCTTGTTGTTCAAACCTCTTGATAATATGGCTACTCATGTCTGTAGAGTTGTCATCAACAATAAGCAGTTCCCACTTTTGATAGCTTTGGTTCACTACAGAGACAATAGAGGCTTCTATATACGCCTCGGCATTGTAACAGGGCATAATAATGGAGACAAGTGGAGTCATCTTTTTCTCTCTTCTAGCTTTTGTTGTATCGCTTTGTAGATACGGTGGCAGTTGTGGTTGTCTTTAAAGTGAATAAAGTACTTTTCACCTGCCTTTTGCAAAGGTGTAATGGGGTTTTTGGCTTCTAGTGTGTCAATTATCTTCTCTACAAGTCTATCACTCTGAAAAACAACATCCCCAAAGGTATCGTTGTGTAAATCTATCTCAGAGCCTGTATGCTGCAGAAACATCTCCCTATCAAACTGAAAAAAGAGCACAGGTTTTTGAAGGTAGTAAAAGTCTGCACAGAGGCTAGAGTAGTCTGTAACCATAAGCTCTGAAGTGCTGAGAATAGCTGCTATGGTAGTTTTGGCAGGGAGTATCTGTATCGTCTCATTTTGTAATGGTTTAAACACCTCTATGTGGGTGTGAAACATATGGTGCAAGTAGAAGTAGAGTATGATGTTGTGTCTTTTGAGGTATGTGATAAGTGTGGTGTCACTCAAAAGTGCTGCATAGTGACGAAAAAAATCACTCTTTTCTAGCGTAGGCGTATGGGCTAGCCAACTTCTCCATGTGGGTGCAACAAGGATGCTTCGTTGTGTAGATGGTTGGTGTGTGAGCAAATCATCTCTTGCATTACCCGCAATGACGATATTTTTCTCTTGAATGTTATAGCCTATCATCGCTTTTTTTGAGAGGTCACTTGAAGCGATAGCAAGGTCATAGCTCTGCCAAATCGCTTTTTTGAGTGTGGCTAGTGCTCCTTTGTATTTGGGCATCTTTTTAAAAGCGATTGTCCCATGACTCAAATAGACTTTACATGTCTGCCCATAAAACCTTTTGACCCATGGTAGCACAAAACTAAAGGGGGCAATGTCGGAGTTGAGGGTGTCTGAAAAGAGCACCACCTCTGCACGATAAAAGTAACCATAGGCACGAATGCTTCCTTTGATGAGTTTTTTACCTCTAATCGCCTCAAAGGCTGGTGCATTTTTATCTACAATCCAGTAGATATCTACCTCTGGATGTGTTGCCAACATATACTCATAAAAGACTTTTGCATTGTCCGTATAGAGC
>JALVXW010000007.1 GCA_027038155.1 Sulfurovum sp. | reverse complement strand
GCTTAAGTCTGAGATTTTACACTTAAAAAGACGTAAAGATGCAAAATTGAATGTGAGAAACAGAATAAAAAAACAGATAGCAAATCTTGAAAAAAAGAGAGAAGCGTATGCAACGCGAAAGCTGAAAAAAGAGAAACTGCTTAAAAAACTTGCCGCAGATGAAGAGAAGTATAATGCCAAACTTGAAAAAATTTTAGATAAACAAAACTCTCTACGTGCAACATTGGCAAAACTCAATATTTTACATGCACAAGAGGTAGAAGAGGCACGCAAAAGAGCTGCTGCGAGAAAAGAGGCTATGCGTTTGGAGAAGATACGTCAGCGTAAGATACGTAAGGCAAAAGCATTGGCACGTGCAAAAGCCAGAAAAGCCAAAATTGCTTTAAGTAAAGCTAAAACAGAAGAGGAGCGTAAGAGAGCAAGGCTGGCAGTAAAAGAGGCTGAGGCTGAAGGAAAGAAAGTTTACAAGATAAGTGAAAAAGTACGCCAGATAAACTCATCTTATAAGAAACCAAAGACTTATAAATATAGGGGTAAAAAAACGATTTCACCTCTTGTTGGGGCAAAAGTCATCAAGAAATTTGGTACTTATATTGATCCAATATACAAGATTAAAATTTTTAATGAGTCTGTAATACTGCAAGCTTCTTCGCCAAATGCGAAAGTAAAAAATGTACTGAATGGTAAAGTGGTTTTTGCAGGAAATAGTAGTATGCTGGGTAAAGTGGTTGTGGTGGCACATAGTGGAAAGATGCATACTATTTATGCAGGGCTTTCAAAAATTGCTCCTACGATTCATGTGGGTGCTAAAATTAAAAAAGGGTACGTGGTTGGAAAGGTTGTCAAGAAACTTATGTTTCAAGCAACTAAAAATTCAAAACATATTAATCCTCTAAAGCTTATTAAAATTTAAGCCTTTCAACCCCTCCTAACCAACCTTTGGATATAATCGCGAAATTAATAATAAAGGCTACCTTTTGATTAAACGTGTTTTAGTAAAATTTTCTGGTGAGGCTTTGGCGGGAAAAGAGGGGTATGGAATTGATACCAAAATCCTTAACTTTATTGCCAGTGAAATAAAAGAGCTTGTAGATAATGGTGTAGAAGTCGGTATTGTTGTAGGTGGCGGAAATATTATTCGTGGTGTGAGTGCTGCTGCTGATGGCATTATTAAGCGTACATCTGGTGACTATATGGGGATGTTGGCTACAGTTATCAATGGTGTAGCCATACAAGAAGCGTGTGAATATTGTGGGCTAGAGGCAAGACTGCAATCGGCTATTGATATGCAGGAGATTGGTGAAGCCTTTATTGTGCGTCGTGCAAGACGTCATTTGGATAAAGGCAGAGTTGTTATCTTTGCCGGTGGTACAGGAAACCCTTATTTTACCACAGATACGGCTGCAACATTAAGAGCTTCGGAGATAGAAGCAGACCTGCTTATCAAAGCAACAAAAGTAGATGGTGTGTACGATAAAGATCCTAACAAGTTTGATGATGCAGTAAAGCTTGATGTGTTGACATATGACCAAGCTTTAGCTGATGATATTAAAGTGATGGATGACACCTCTATTGCTTTGGCAAAAGAAAATGGATTACCCATTGTAGTCTGCAACATGTTTGAAAAAGGTAATCTATTGGCGATTATCAAAGGCGATATGAGCCTTTGCTCAATTGTAAAATAATTTAAAAGGAAATAGCGTATGAGAACAGAAGAGTTAACAGCACAAGCATTAGAAAAAGTGGATTTTGATAAATATTTACTTGCAAATGCAGTGGGTAAAAGAGCAGAAGAGATAGCCAATGGAGCATCTAGTGTATTAGATTTTGACATAACAGGCATGAAGTATACAGATGTTGCACTTCAAGAAATTGCTGAGGGTAAAATTACTGTAAGTCTCAAAGGCTAGATACCCTTGGATGCTTTTTTTTATAAAGCTAAACATATACATACGGTAGAAGAGGCAAAAACGCTTCTTTGGAGTACACTCTCTTCTCCTTCAAATAGTACACTTCAAGCCTTGGCACTCTCTTTAAAGGCACATGAGGGTCAGACACGTAAAAGTGGTGAACCTTATATTGTACACCCCATACTTGTGGCAGCCATTACAGCCAAAATATCCAATGATGAGACAATGGTGCAAGCCGCACTTTTGCATGATGTGGTAGAAGATACCCCCTATGCAATAGAAGATTTGCAACATATTTTTGGTGATGATGTTGCACATATGGTAGAGGGGTTAACCAAAATTATAGAGATACGCGATGAAGAGCTACTTCCCTCTAGCTCAGATGAGAGGCTTATTAAATCTGCAATGAGCTTTCGTAAAATGCTTATCGCCTCTATTAAAGATGTGCGTGTATTGGTCATTAAACTTTGTGACAGGCTTCACAATATGCTTACAATTGATGCACTCAAAAAAGAGAAGCAAAAACGTATTGCAGAAGAGACACTGGTCGTTTATGCTCCCATTGCACATCGATTGGGTATCTCGAAGATAAAAAACCATCTTGAAGATTTAAGCTTTGAGGTTATCTACCCAGAAGATTATGCAAAGATTGACAGCTACATACAGTCCAATACTCAAAATTTACAGTTTAGGCTGAATGCTTTTATTGGAAATATACATGATATGATGGAAAAAAACGGCTTTCAAAAAGAGCATTTTGAGATAGTAGGAAGGGTAAAACACTACTACTCTATCTATATGAAAATGCACCGTAAAGGGGTGAGTATAGAGGAGGTACTTGACCTTTTGGCGATACGTATTATTGTAAAAGAGCCTATTGAGTGTTACAAGGTGTTGGGACTTATACATCTCAATTTTACACCACTGACATCACGCTTTAAAGACTATATTGCAATTCCCAAAGAGAATGGATATAAAACAATCCATACGACACTCTTTAGTGAAGAGGGGATTGTAGAGGCTCAGATACGTACATTTGAGATGCATCAGCTTGCAGAGTATGGTGTCGCTGCACACTGGAAATATAAAGAGGGCAATCATAACAGTGTCAATCTGGAGTGGCTGGAGAGTCTGCATTATCAAAATGAGTCAATTGAAGAGTTTTATGAGCTCGCCAAATCTGACCTCTACTCAGAAGATATTACTGTGTTCTCTCCCAAAGGGGACTACTATACCCTTCCTAAAGATTCTGTGGCACTTGATTTTGCTTATGCTGTGCACTCTGAAGTGGGAGCCAATGCCTCTGAAGCGTTAGTAAACAAACATAGAACATCACTTCTAACGATACTTAAAAATGGTGATATTGTTAAAATTTTAAAAGACAATGAACCCCATCTCTACTGCTCATGGATAGATGCAGTTAAAACCTCTAGGGCACAAGATGGCATACGCTCTTCTTGTAGAGCACGTATTAAGGAGACAGACATATTAAGTGCTTACAATATTTTAGGTACACTTTTTGCACAAAACAGTAAAGATATGCAAGCACTTATTGAGAGAATAGGGCTGCATGAGAGTATCTATAAATTGTCTATTCAACTTGATTATTATAAAGAGGTGATACATCAGGTTGCTACATATATGGGTACAAAAGAGGTGCGTTTTTGGGAGTTACTCAAAAGAGGATATAAAAAACCAACCATCAAAGAGATAGAGCATTTTAAGTTTTTTACCAATAAGCCTTTAGATGGTGTAGAGTTTGATTATTGTTGTCATCCTAAAGTTGGTGACCAGATTGTTGCATTTTATAAGGGTACAAAGGCTATCATACATCATAAATTATGCAAAAAGGCCTATGAGAAAATTTTGGCAGAAGAGAAGATGCTTTTTGTTGCTTGGCGAGCATCAAAACTCTCTCGTTATAGACTCATTATCAGTTTACAAAACCAAAAAGGTGTATTAGCCGATTTGCTTGCAAAGCTTACTAAACTTGATCTCAATATTTTGAGTATAGAGTTGGGGATACAACGCTCTGAACAGGCAGAGTTTTGTCAGATTGAGGTAGAGAGTAGCCAGTCAAACAAAAAAGTATTGGCAGAGAACATAGGTCAAAACTTTAAACTGATTGAAATGATTAGTTTAGATGATGCATATAATAAATAGAGGATAAAAAAAGATGTCAGTCAAACAAGCATTAGAAGAGATCGCCAGAGGTACAGCAGAAATTATAGATATGGAAGCTATTGAGAAGTTGGTTGCAAAATATTATGATGATGGTACAACCTTTACAGTAAAAGCCGGTTTTGATCCTACGGCACCTGATTTGCATTTGGGGCACACTGTATTGTTGCAAAAATTGGCGACTTTTCAGAAGTTTGGTGGGCGTGTGCAGTTTTTGATTGGTGATTTTACTGCGATGATAGGTGACCCTACAGGAAAGAGTGCTACACGAAAAGTACTGACTAAAGAGCAAATTGTTAAAAATATCGCTTCATATACTGAACAGGCATTTAAGATACTTGATGAAAGTAAAACAACGATTGTTTATAATAATGACTGGTTAGAAAAATTAGGTGCTGCTGGTATGTTGCAATTGGCTTCTAATCTTACAGTAGCTAGAATGCTTGAACGTGATGATTTCTCTAAACGTTATGCCTCAAATACACCTATAGCTGTAAGTGAGTTTATGTATCCGTTACTTCAAGGTTATGACTCTGTACACCTACAGAGTGATATTGAGATAGGTGGAACAGATCAGAAGTTTAACCTGCTTATGGGAAGACAGTTGCAAAAAGCCTATGGACTTAAAAAACAGCAAGCAGTCCTTATGATGCCTATTTTGGAAGGGCTTGATGGGGTACAGAAGATGTCCAAATCACTGGGTAACTATATTGGTGTGACCGAAGATGCCAAAGATATTTACGGTAAAGTACTCTCTATCTCCGATGATTTGATGTGGCGTTACTATGAGCTATTGAGTGAAAAATCACTCAGTGATATTGAACAACTTAAAAAAGATGTAGCATCTCGTACCGTTCATCCTAAAACTGCCAAAGAAAATCTTGCTTTAGAGATAACAACTCGTTTTCATAATGAAGAGTTGGCTACACTAGCCAAAGAGGAGTTTAACTCTGTATTTAAAGCAAAAAATATCCCTACAGATATACCTGAATTTGAGATGCAAAATGGTATCTGGATATGTCAAGCACTTCTTGATGCAGGGCTTGAA
>JALVXW010000006.1 GCA_027038155.1 Sulfurovum sp. | reverse complement strand
CCTCTTCAGAGATAACTGGACTCATCAATCCACCAAGCAGTGATTTTACTTCATCAAGTAAATCATAGATAATAGAGTAGGTACGAATCTCAATACCAAGCTCTTTGGCCTTTTTCTTTACTGCTCCTGTAGGACGCACATTAAAGCCTAATACCACAGCGTGTTCTGAAGCATCTGCAAGTGTCAAGTCACTCTCAGTAACCCCACCCACACCTTCGTGAATAATATTGACTTTGACCTCTTCATTTCTAAGCTTCTCCAGTGAACCTTTGATCGCCTCAAGAGAGCCTTGAACATCTGCTTTTATGATCACAGGAAGTGCTTTAAGTTGCCCCTCTGCAATCAGTGCAGACAGGTCATCAAGTGTTGCTTTGGTACTCTTAGAGAGCACTTTTGCTCTTTCAAACTCTGCTCTTTTTTCTGCAAGTTCACGCACCTCTTTGTCTGTAGCCATTACAGCAAGCTCTTCACCAGCTCCAGGTACTTCATTGAGTCCTACAATAGCAGCAGGAGTTGAAGGACCAATCTCTTTTGTATTACTTCCATCATCAAGCTTAATAGCTTTAATACGTCCATACGTTTTACCTACAATCACATTATCGCCCACTCTCAGTGTACCATTTTTGATAATCACATTTGCAACTGGGCCAAAACCTTTTTCTAGTGACGCTTCTACCACAACTGCCTTAGCATCCAATGCAGGGTTTGCCTTAAGTTCCATAAGTTCAGCTTGAAGTAAAATAGTCTCAAGTAAATCATCAATGCCCAACCCTGTATGTGCTGAGACAGGTACAAACTCATACTCTCCACCCCAGTCTGTTGCCATTACATCTATTTCGGCAAGTTGTGCTTTGACATTGTCAGGGTTTGCCGCCTCTTTATCCATCTTGTTTACAGCAATAATCATAGGCACACCAGCTGCTTTGGTATGAGCAATCGCCTCTTTGGTTTGAGGCATCACACCATCATCTGCAGCAACCACAATAATCACAATATCTGTTGCCTGAGCACCACGTGCTCTCATCTCAGTAAAGGCTTCGTGCCCTGGTGTATCTACAAAAGTAATTTTCTTGCCATTCTTTTCTACCTGGTATGCACCAACATGCTGTGTGATACCGCCAGCTTCTTTGTCTGCTACTTTTGCAGTACGAATTTTGTCTAGTAGTGATGTTTTACCATGATCAACATGCCCCATAATCGTAATGACAGGAGGACGCTCAACAGCATTTTCATCCTCCTCTTCATTGTATTCATCTACTATCGCCAACTCATCTAGTGGATTAATTGTAGTCACTTCAACGTCAAACTCTTCTGCAAGAATCTCTATCTCATCTTTAGACAAGAAGTCATTTTTGGTCACCATCATACCCAGTGCAAAAAGACATCCAATCACTTCACCCATTGAACGGTTTACCTTTTCTGCAAACTCATAGACCCTTACATTTTCTGGTATCTCTATAGAGGTTACAACTTCTGTACTCTCCTCTTTGGTATATTTTTTACGTTTACCCCCACGCTTCAAAGAGCGTTTTTGTTGAGGACGGAACGGTTGCCTGCCTTTTGTAGGTCCACCATTTTGTGCCTCACGCTTTTTCATCTCTTCTTTACGTTTTTGCTCTTGTCGCATCATATCTTCATAGATATTTTTATCAGAAAAATCTAAAAGTACTACCTCTTCTTCTCCAAAACCACTATCTATATCCCCAGACATACTGTCATGGTTAAAGATATCAATTTTGGTCCCACTATCTTTTGCTTGTGCTGGACCTTTTTTAGCTTTTTTCTTGCCTTCGTAAGGTTCATAGTTTTTCTTTCCAAATGTATTTGCCAAAGAGATTTTTGCACTTGCTCTTTCTGGTGCCGGTTTTGCCTTACGGACAATCTTTATCCCACCACGAGAGAGTGCTCGTTTTACAGGTTTAGCGGTATCAGTAGAAACTTTATGACTCTCTTCTTCTACTTTTTTACTTACAACAGAGATACCTTTACGCTTTTTCGGTGCTATTTTAATCTCTGTTTTAACCTCTTCTTCTTTCTTTTGAAGTTCTTCTTTTATTTCACTTTTCTCTTCTACTGTTTCTGATATATGCTCTTTTTTTGATTCAGTCACTCTATTTTCTTCTTTTGCAACAGTATCTTCTTTGGTTTTTGTCTCTTCAACTCTTTTTTTCACCACGGTAATTTTTTTTGTTTTACTACCAGGTTTTTTAAAGTTTTTAGGAAGCTTCCCAGAGATAGCATAATCCACAAGTATCCCTGCATCATCATAGCTAATTGTACTATTTGCCGCTTTTACATCAAAGCCTAACTCTTTAGCTTTTGCCAGCAAATCTCCATTTGAGACTCCTGCTTCTGCTGCTATTTCTTGGATTTTAACTTTATCCATTATCTATTAACTCCTTTAAAAGCTTAGTAAAGTATTCTTTATCTTGTTTAAAACGCTTCACTAAGCCTTTGACTTTTTTTTCATTTTGAATACACTCGTAGCACACATATATACTTCTTCCAGCACCATCAAACATCACAATTTTTTTATCACACTGTTTTAGTCTAATCATGGTATGTTGTGGATTTCTGTTTCTGCAACTGATGCACATACGTATTGGCTGTGATTTTTTCATGCGTATTATATCCAAAAAGAGATTAAGCCTATCGCTTATTGTTTCGTGATAACGCCATTATTGTCTAAAGCCAAAGTAAATACACGAAATTGAGGAAAACGTATCTGTAGTGCTTGTGCCATTTTATCCGCATCTTTCTTATAGGCTAAATTAAAAAATGTTGAACCAGAACCTGAAAGCGTGGACATAAGTGCACCATGCTTCAATGCCACTTTTTGTACATCAAAGAGTTCAGGAATCATCTTCATGCGTCTTGATTGGTGCAACTTGTCTTTTGCTGCAATACGAAGCAAATCCCAAGATTCAGACATAAACAGTGCCGTCATATAAGATGACCTTGACAAAGAGTAGACCACCTCCTCTTTTCTATACATTTTAGGAAGTATCGTACGTGATTTTGCTGTAGATATCGTACGATTTGGCACTACTACAACTGCTCTAAGATACTCAGGCATACGTCTTTTTTTGCTATAGACTCTTCCCCCTTCAACACATGCAACATTAAAACCACCCATTACCGCAGGTGTGATATTGTCAGGATGAGGCTCATACCGTAGTGCCAAATTAAGTATTTCACGCTTATTATATCTTCTATCTGCCACTGTATAGGCAGCACTGAGTGCAGCAACAATCACCGCAGATGAACTTCCAAGTCCACGAGAAATAGGAATACGATTATGAAACTCAAAACGAAAATTATCTTCTCTTCCACAAAGACGTTTATAGGTTTCGTTAAATATGCTTAAAAAAAGTGTATTCTTTTTAATCTTAGGATTATCACTCCCCTCACCATGTGTAGAGATACTAAGAAATTTAGAAGGCTTAATAATAATTTCATTTCTTAAATCTACTGCCAATCCCAAAGTATCAAAACCAGGACCTAAGTTAGCAGAAGTTGCAGGTACGCTTATAAACATATTGATTCCATTTTATACAGCTGGTAGATTATACTCAGGGATTGATTCTTCATCTATAGTAAGATCATGAATACTATGAGGTAGTCTAAAATGAGTCTCTACTGGCTGTTCATATTTTTTTGTAATTATAGTCTCTTTTTCCTTGATAAAATAGAGATTGCCTATCGCTTTAATCGGTTCTCCTTCGTTAACACTAAAAGCACTACAACCAAAACAGGGTATATCTCGTATAATCTCTATGGTTTTTAGCATAATATATGTCAATTTAATTGCCATATAAGCACCTGGGCCACGTGTATAGATAATGGAACCAATAGGATACTCATCTAAACATTCTATAATAAGTGGCAACAAAGCTTCAGAGGTTTTTTTTTCAGAGGAGATGGTTTTTATGAGTGTATTCTCTTCATACACACCCAAAAGAAGCGGTGAGGCAATAGAGATAATAAGAAGTTTATACGCTTTATGCGAATGATTTTGCAAATTCTCTATTTTGTAACTCCTCGACTGCTACCAAATCATAATTTTCACTCTTAGAAAGCAACTCTCTGGTTAATTTATGATTTAAATGATGACTCCCTGCAAAAGATTCATACTTTGCTAAAATATTATACCCAGTTACCATCATATCGCCCATGGCATCAAGTACCTTATGTCTTGCAAATTCATTCTCAAAACGTAACCCTTCAGGATTAAGCACTTTATTATCATCTAATCCTATAGCATTTTGTAATGTTGCACCCAATGCAAGATTTTGACTCTGTAGATACTGTATATCTTTGGCAAAACCAAAGGTTCTTGCTCTGGCAATATTTTCAATAAAATTTTGTGTAGAAAAAGAGAACTTCTCCTCTTGCTCTCCAATAACAGGGTGATCAAAGTTAATTTTAAAATCAAATTGTGCCTGTGTATGGGGGGTAAGCCTTACAAACTTATCACCCTCTTGTATCTCAACTGATTTTTTGACACGTATAATCTTTTTTGATGCCTCTTGCATCTCAATGCCTGCTTCATCCAACAATAGACAAAAAGAGATAGAGGATCCATCCATAATAGGCATCTCATCACCATTGACAACCACACGTAAATTATCAATACCATATGCATATACAGCTGATAAAAAGTGTTCTATGGTTGAGATATATCCTTTGTCACTTCCTATCACGGTTGCCATACGTGTATCTATCACTGCACTAGGAGAGAGAGGAATATTCAGTGCCAAATCTTCACGGTAAAAAACAATACCCGAATTTACATCTAGTGGCTCAAGTCGAAGCTTGATAGGACTACCTTTATGCAACCCAATACCAACAACTTCAATAGGTTTCTTAATGGTTCTTTGTTGCATACTCTCTCCTTATATTTATATTATTAAATATTATACACTTATTTAATCACTTTTGCAAGTATAGCATAGTAATCCAAAGTGTAAAATTAATACCCCCACCCAAAGGTGGTAGCAAAAAAAGAGCCAGCAACTAAAGAAGTCCGCTAGATACCAATCCCATACGCCTTAGCCAAAGCAGCAAACTCAGGGGAGCGTAAGAAGCCATCAAGTACCCCTTTTCTATCTTTTTTGCCACTGTTAAGTTTTTCAACCCAACGGCTGAGTCCTCCTG
>JALVXW010000005.1 GCA_027038155.1 Sulfurovum sp. | reverse complement strand
CAGGCACCCAAACACACACAACCCTACGCCAAATCTACACAGCACACTACCAAAAGAGACAAGACTGTCACTATATCTATTTTACTGCCAATGGTTTTTTGCGTTCACAGGTGCGTATGATGATAGAGATGGCGATGCAGTATGCACAACACACCTGCACACTCAAGCAACTACACGCACAACTACATGCTATAGAAAAACACAGTACCAAACTCGCACCACCAGAGGGACTCTATCTGGCTAGAGTTATCTACTAAGCTCCAAATTCTCTCTAATCATCTCTACACTCATATTCAAAAGCAGTTGATTGTCGCAACAGGTGTTATCGCTTGACTCTTTTACCAAAGCAAAAGGTGTTGCACCTGTTTCAGAAACAATATCTACAAATAGACATGCCATATCGGCAAAGGTCTCTGCATCATATATCACATATTTGTATTTTTTGTCTTCTAGCTTATCCAAAAGTGCATCATCAGAAGAGACAATATCTAGACGATAGTGGGTATTTTTTAGTTTTGCGACATAGAACTCTTTCATAAGTCCAGAGGGGTAATAAAAGAGTATATCTCCATGCTCTACCATCGTATCTTCTTTTTTGTTTTCAACCTTAGGGGCACTATGCTCTTCTGCTTTATCTACAGTATGGCTATCATCATCAGTACTTCCATACCTTGCATGAGAGGGGAAATACTCCTCTATCAGATCCCTAATACTCTCCAGCTCTATAGGTTTAGAGATGTAGTTGTCCATACCTGCATTTATATATTTTTCTCTATCTCCCACCAAAGCATTGGCAGTTAAAGCAACAATAGGGATATGTCTCTTCTCTTCTCTCTCTTCATAGTGTAAAATCTCTTGTGTCGCCTCTATACCATTCATGATAGGCATCTGAATATCCATAAAAATCATGTCATATTCACCCTCTTTTCTCTTCGCTACTGCCTCTTGCCCATTCTCTGCCAGAGTTACATTTAGTCCAAAGTTTTCAAGTGTTACCTTAATAAGCTTTTGATTAATAGGATTATCTTCTGCAACAAGCATATTTAGATTTTTGAAATATACTACCTCTCTCTGCTCTTCTGCTCTCTCTTTAGGTTTTTCTCCTATAGCTTCTTGCAACAGACTCTCTACTTTATACAACATAATTGGTGCATAAACAACAGCATCAAACCTATGTTTTTTGGAATCTATCCTGTTTTTTAACTGCCCATTGGTAATAAGGGCTCTCTTGCAAGGGAGTGCCAAAATCTTCTCTAGCTCTCCTTCATACCTAGCATAATGGTGATCAAAAATCATAATATCTGGCAACGCAACATCTCTTTCTGCCTGAAAAATATCATCATAGTAGTAGAGTGTAAACTTTTGCCCCAGATAGGTACAGTATTTTTCCAAAAAGAGATCCACATCTCTCTCAATATTTTTTACAGGCATAGCAAAACCAATATGCATTGGTGGATAAGTATTTGCTATTTGATACACTGCCTCTTTATCCTTTTTGAGAGCTAAAGCAAAAGAGAATATACTCCCTTTGTTTGGCTGACTCTCTAGACGAATTTCTCCGCCCATAAGCTCAACCATTTGGCTTGATATTGCCAAGCCAAGACCTGTACCTCCAAACTTCCGACTTGTGCTTGTATCGGCTTGTGAAAAGGCATCAAATACCTTCTCTTTTGCCTCTTCATCCATACCAATACCTGTATCTTTAACAAAAAACTCTACCCTCTCTCTCTTCTCTTCGTCCATATAAGACTCAACAACCACACTTACAGTACCATATTCGGGGGTAAATTTAATTGCATTCCCTATAAGGTTTACAAGCACTTGTCTTATTTTGGTACTATCACCTATATAGTTTTGATTGAGTTTTGGGTCGATATAGAGCCCCAATACAATATCTTTCTTTTCCGCATTTACCGAGAGTATCTCAATCACCGACTCCACACTCTCCCTTAGGTCAAAGATACTCTCTTCTAGCTCCATCTTTTTTGCAGAAATTTTGGAGAGATCCAAAATATCATTAATAATAGAGAGAAGATTATTTGAGCTTGTCTCTATAATGGAGGTAAACTCTTTTTGGTCATCGTTAAGAGGTGTCCCTTTTAGAAGTTGCGAAAACCCTATAATACCATTAAGAGGGGTACGCAGTTCATGTGACATATTGGCAAGAAAGAGACTCTTTGCCTGGTTTGCCTCATCTGCCTCTATCTCTTTTTGATGAAGCAGTTTAAGCATAGACTCCAGATAGGCATATACCTCTTTTTTATTATTAAGGTTTTTAGGCATTTGAGGCATAAGTGTCTCATTTGCATCACCAATAGAGAGCTTTTCTGCCCTAGAGACAATCTTCTCTAGTGCCAAATCCTCCTCTCTGGTTCGTCTATATAGCCGTATAATATAGAGAATAAAAAAGAGTGCCGTAAGCATAGCCCCCAGACTCATAAAGAGTTTATAAGAGAGTGTCTCTGCCTCTTTATCTACCCTATCTGCAATATTGTCAATAATTCTCTTCTTCTCCGTATGGAGTATTTTTAATTTATTGTTTACAGTACCAATCCACTCGTCTACACGATATGCATACTCACCCGATGTATAGTTTGAGATAATATCTATCCGCATCTCTTCAATATCATTGACTATTTTGCTATATGTTTTGGTATTAAAGGCATCAAGCACCCCAGATCTCTTTTCTGCATAAACATCTAGTCTGTCTATAGATGTTTTAGAGATATAGCTATCCCACTCTTTGAGTATCTTGGGGGACATTATCTCTTTTCTTGCAAGATGGTATGCCACCAATATTTTTTCTATATTGGTATTGTAGGCAATATTTTGCATCGCAAGATAGGGTCTTAGATACTTTGATTGCTCCTCATTCTCCTCAATTATTTTATTGAAAGAGTGATGGATAGGGATTAGCACTTTCTGATAATAGTCTCCATGAATTAGCTTATCTATCGTAACTGTACGCATAGCATCTATATCGTAACGTATATTTTTGAGTTGATTTTGAAGCTTCTCTCTGTTTTTTAAAGGAGAGGAGAGTGATCTCTCTTTGGCTATATAGGGCAAAGAGGAGATCAGTTGAGAGAGTAGAGGTTTTTGTGTATTACTGTTGTATGTCTTAGCGAGCAGTCTATCGGTATCTTCTCTGTATGTTTGGCATGCTTTTTTGATATCTGTCTCATCCGAATCTGCCTGTGCCACACATGCCACCTCATCAACAATGGCACTCTCAGAGCTTGCAAGCTGCTGCATATCTTTTAATTGATCTAAAAAATGGATATTTTGTATATATTTTTTTAAGGATATGGCAGAAAAATACCCACCAAATACCAATAACAGAATCATCGGTATCAGCACAACGAGTAGTGTGGTTCGTCTTATCTTTTTTGTTGCCATATTTTACACCTTAAAAACTATTTATTTTTTTTGTGGTACTCCACCAATGCATCTAACGCCTTATTCATATGTTTGGTTGAGATAAATACAATTGTTGGCAGTTCACTCTTTTTGATACCCAAATAGAAATTTTTACTTACAGGCCAATACTTCGCAAGCTTTTTGACTGGTCCTGTAGTAATGGGACCAGGGTATGTGTGTGCCTTTACTTTAGCCAAAAGTGTCTCAAACTTCTCTACTGCCAACCTTGCTTGTGTAACATTCACAGCATCTGTATAGCCTGCACGAAATGCGATATAGTATTTGGTGGCACGCTCAAGCAAAAACTGCATCTCCTCCACCACATCCAACATGGTTTGTGTTTTTCCCTTGTTGTGTCTAATGATACTTTCAGATCCTTCAAGCAGTGTCTCGGTATAGTCCAAAACAAGCCCTCCATTTTCAGAAGAAAAGTTCTCTTTCAGTGTAGATTTGAGCTCATCTACAGAGAAGAACATAAACTCTACAATCCCCTTGGTGTTTGCGTTTGTTGCACCCATTTGGAGTTTTCTTATTGTGTCATCTAGGGTAATCATATCTCTTTTTAGCCCTTTTTTTGCTGAAGAGGTCTGGATACCTTGCTCAATATAAAAGTAGTTTTTTGCCAAATCTTGGGAGATACCCCTAACCGTCTCTGCCAACAGCAACACCTCTTGTGCAGCACCTTTTGCAAAAAGGTTTGTGCCCCCTAACACCAAACAGACTATCCCACTATACAGTAATTTTTTGTTCATAAATGTTTTCATTTTTCTACCTCACTTTCCTCTTCTTTTAAGATTTTTTCTGTCTCTTCGTCTATCTTGTCTGCTTTTTTGGCTATAAGCAGTGGCACATACCTTCCAGAGTGGCTTACTGCCATAAACTCAAACATCATAAAGTGCTTCTTTAAAACTTTAAGTTTCGACTTTACTTCAGGAGAGACCATTGTGGCATCTGCTTCCATCAGCTCACTGTACTTTTTGTTGTATGTTGCCAATATCTCTTCAGCTTCAGGGTAATACTCCTCATCACCTATAGCACCCCACGCTTTCATCACATAGCTACCTGCTAAATCCTGTACATCAAGGTTGAGCCTCTCTATGAGCAGTACATAGTGTTCTGCCTTGTTAGTCATTATTGCAACCAAATCATCAGAGAGTTTTTCACAATGTTTGGCAAAGGTATTGACATGATGATGCAAACTCAGTGCACTCTGCTTTGCAGGGGTATGTGTAAGATTCTCTTCTATCTTGTGCCACTCTCTCACAAGAGCAACCTCTTCTTCATGTAGTTTTTTACCCTCTTTTTCATTTTCAAGATCTCTCATCTCTGCATCTAGATGTTTAATGCTCTCATCGAGATTTTTCTGTGGATTATGATAGGTAATCTTCATCCCTATAAGTGCATAATCTTTCGTAATACGCTCTGCGGAGGTACAAATATCTGTTATTTCATGAATATCTTTTACCGTTGCATGCGCTTCGGACATTAGCAGTGTTGAAAGTGCCACACTTAAAGCTACTGCTCTTAGTAGAATAAAATTTTTACGCATCGTTATCTTCTCCTCTAAAATCTATTTTTGATTGTAGCAAGATTAAGATTAAGATTATTTAAATGTTTTATTTATCGAGCCACTTGCAGATTCCAAAAAACAACCCACAATTTAAGCTAAATTAAATATTCAAAAAAGCCCCTCTTAGTCCTATAAATGTTATAATTATCTATCAAAAAACAACAACACTACAAGAACACACA
>JALVXW010000004.1 GCA_027038155.1 Sulfurovum sp. | reverse complement strand
ATTTTTTTTTGCAAAAAGGCAAGAGCGGCGTGCTGCATCTCTTTGACATAGTCTGGTTTGCCATAAGGGTAAGGCATCATTACATCACCCAAAAAGAGTTTAAAAAAGTGTGGCTGTTTGGCTAACACCTTTACGAGTTCAAGAGGGTACTGAAGTTTTTTGGCTGCCTCTTCTACAGTGTTAGCAGCTATGATGGTGGAGAGTTTAACCCTTTGTGCCAGCCATCTGTTGTAGAGGTAACTTTGGTAGGCGGAGACTAGAAGTTTCTCTCTGCTTCCTTTAAGCTTTTTGCCTGAGTGGGCTATCTCTTTTCCTTGCAGGTATGCACGGCTGTCTTCCCCGAAGCGTTGGTAGCCATAGTAGTTTGGTATCCCCTCTTTTTGCATCTTTTTGGCAGTGGTGTTAAAAAATTTGGCATCATTTGCTTGGATATTATGCAGCACAATAGTAAAACGGTTTCCTTTGAGATGCCCTATCTTTATGGGGGCTTTATGGTAGGTGCGTTCGAGTATCTCTATCTTGTCTGTGGTAAGGTTTTTGTTGAGCTCTTTTTCTCTGTTTTTGGGGATAGAGATATACTGTATGGTAGTAGCACTCTTGTCTTTAAGTCCTGCATAGCCTATATCACGCTCCTGCAACCCAGTGGCTTTGGCAAGTACCGTAATGAGTTTCCATGTACTCATCTCTGTTTTTTCTATTTTTAGTATAAGATAGTTTCCTGTGCCTGTAAAATGATAAAGAGGTATCTCCTCTACAAAAAAGCGTTCAACTGTTTGCTTGAAGTCAAAATGTATAGGTGTATGGTTATATGCGTAGGTTTTAATGTGATTCATACTGGGATTATAGCGTATTTTGTTAGGTATTTTATCTTATTACCCCACTAAGTAAATACCCAAATTTTTGATGCTGTGATTTCGTTCATAATCAAGGCAGATTTTTGAAGGACTCGCCTTAGCGAATTCAAGAAAATCTAACGCAGAGTATGGGCGAAAGCACTGCACCCTTCGGGAAGAGTGAGAGAAGGCAACCTGCAAGCAAAAAAATCTTTGAATTAACCAGTTAGTCCTACAGCTTTTTTCACTCACATCTTACCTCCTCTCACTCTTTCAAAAGTTTGGGTATTTACTTAGTGGGGTAATAACCCAAATTATGCAATAAAAATCACCAAACTAGCAAAAGTCATTGTACCGTAGGCATTTACAAATAATCATCGCCGAACCTAAGGGTGCGACTTATATTTTATACAAACCCCACAAATACGAGCATAAAGCAAATTCAAAGAATTCTATTTCGAGATTTGGGATGATGAAACCTGTTTGTATAGTAGTAAAATTAAGATATAATTAAATACAAAACAACACACAGGAATAAAAAATGTCAACCAAAGCATACATAGAAAGAGTATTAAATACGTTAGAGGTGACGAGTCCTGGTCAAGATGAGTTTTATCAGGCGACAGAAGAGGTGCTACTGTCATTGCTTCCACTACTAGAAGAAGAGAGTCGCTATGAAGAGCAAAATATCTTAGAACGTATTGTTATACCCGAAAGAAGTATTATTTTTCGTGTCAACTGGATAGATGACATGGGCAAGATACAGACAAATTTTGGGTATAGAGTACAGTTTAACTCAGCCATAGGTCCATACAAAGGAGGGCTTCGTTTTCACCCTTCGGTAAATTTGGGAATTATGAAGTTTTTAGGGTTTGAGCAGATATTTAAAAATGCTTTGACAGGCTTGCAGATAGGAGGTGCAAAGGGAGGATCCAACTTTGACCCCAAAGGAAAAAGTGATAATGAAATTATGCGATTTTGTCAGGCATTTATGACCGAACTCTATAAACATATAGGCAAACACAAAGATGTACCAGCAGGTGACATAGGAGTAGGAGCAAGAGAGATAGGGTATCTCTTTGGGCAGTACAAAAAGATTACGGGTGAGTTCGATGGTATACTCACAGGCAAAGGACTCAACTGGGGAGGCTCAAGAGAACGCAAAGAGGCCACAGGGTATGGGTCGGTCTATTTTGCAGAGAACTTTTTAGCCAAGTACAACAAGAGCCTAAAAGGCAAACGTTGTGCTGTTTCTGGCTCTGGAAATGTGGCTATACATACAATAGAAAAGCTTTATGACTTAGGGGCTATACCTATAAGCTGTTCAGACAGTAGAGGAACGATATACCATAAAGAGGGTATAGATTTGGCTGCACTTAAAACCATCAAAGAGGTACATCATGATTCGCTTGATAAGTATGCATCGGTAGATAGCGGATCTCTCTATATTCCGCTAAAAGAGTACCCAAAAGATGGACATGCAGTCTGGCATTTGGAGTGCGATGTGGCTTTTCCTAGTGCGACACAAAATGAACTTACACTGGTAGATGCCAAAGCATTGCACAAAAATGGGTGCATCTTGATTAATGAGGGTGCAAATATGCCCACAACCCCTGATGCGTTAAAATATATAAAAGAGAACAAGATACTCTTTTCTCCAGGAAAAGCTGCCAATGCAGGAGGTGTGGCTACCTCTCAACTAGAGATGAGTCAAAATGCAAGTATGGCACAATGGAGTTTTGAGGAGGTAGATATTAAGTTACGAAGTATTATGGGTAATATTTTTAAAATTGCCTATGAAACCTCTGTGGAGTTTGGATGCGAGGGTGACTTGGTTACAGGAGCAAATATAGCAGGTTTTAGAAAAGTAGCAGATTCGATGATAGAGCAGGGTGCAGTGTAGCATACAGATTAATAGAGGTTCCCTTTGGGCTTTTTAGCTTCTGCTTTTTACAAAGAGTACCATTGCCACTACTATGGCTACTCCTGATACCAATAAAAACAACGTCTGTATGCCATACGCAGAGACGATAGGCTCGAAGAGTATCGGTGAAGCAAACTGCCCTAAAAAAAAGCTGGAGGTGAGTACCCCTGAGGCTTTGCCACGTTTATGTGCAGGCACACGTGAGAGAAACCATGCATTGGTATTGACAAAGAGAAGTCCAAAGCCCATACCTATAGGTGCAGTGGCAAAAAAGACTCCCGCGATGTTAGATGCCTGAGAGATAATAAATAGACCTAAAGCAAAAAGTGCAAAGGTGACTGCATAGATTTGTATATAGGAAAACCTGCCTTTTATTTTGGCGTACTGCATAGAGGTAAGGGCATTAAAAATCATAGCCGTAGCAATGACAAAACCCACTGTTTGTGCCTTGCCTCCAAGGTTGTTTACGATGAGGTAGGGAAACTGTGTAGGAAGCATATAAAACAGTACCATCACAAAAAAGGCGGTAAAATAAACAGGTAGAAGTTTGGGCTCTACTTCTAACTCTTCTACCTGTTTGTGTCTCTTTGGTTCGTAGAGTGACTTTAGTAGAAATGGTACAAAGAGTATGGGTATGAGGTAGATAGCAAAGGGGTACGACCAGTGCATCTGTGCCAAAAGCCCACCAGTGGTAATAAACACGATGCCTCCAAGTGCAGTGGTCATTCCTTGCTTAGACATAAACGTATGTCGTACCTCTTCGCTAAAGTAGTCACCGATAAGTGCGGTTGAAGATGTCATAATGAGTGCCACCCCAAACCCAAGCACTGCACGCCCCACCAAGATGACATAAAAGTCATGCAAATAAAACCCAGAACTCCCTCCAACAATAAAAAGGGCTATCCCCACATACAAAGGCTTCAGTCGTCCCCATTTGTCTATGATGTGCCCTGCAATGGGTGAAAAGAGTGCGATGATAATGCTAGGAATCGTCAACATCAACTTAGAGAGAAACTCAATGTTGGGGATGTCTGAGAAAGTATGACTGATGAGTGGTAAAGAGGAGACAATGGTAATGCCAGACATGATGCCAAGGGTGGCAATCATGAGGAGGGCGGTTTGTAGGTTATTGTTATGTGGATTTATCATGGGGTATGATACTCCTATTTTATTAAAAGTTAAACTGTTTTTAATATAACGTATTCACTCAACCCCTAAACCCAATTATCTAAAACAAGTCCAACAACCCTCTCAAACTCTTTTGTATTATTGGTAACGACAGTCATATCAAGTGATAGTGCATGACCTGCTATTTGTATATCCATATTGCCGATGACTTGTCCTTTTTTCTCTAAGTCTGCTTGTATCTTGCCGTAGGCTAGGGCAGCACTGTAGTCATAATCTACTATATCAAATGGCATGAGGAAATGTTCTAACGCTTTGAGGTTTTTTGCCGTATGTTGGCTTTTGTATGCACCATACATGAGTTCTGAGACAGTGATACTAGAGATACAAAGCTCACCTATCTCAAAGGACTCAAACTTCTTTTTGACACTTTGAGGTCTGTTTTTGATGATGTAGATGCAGATATTGGTGTCTAACATCATCCTTCTCAAAATAACTTCTCACGCTCTTGAGTTAGCTGTACACGTGTTTGCATAAAGTCATCAGAAAATTCATCGAGATTGTCATACATTTTACCCCAGACACTTTTGTCTGATTTGGGTATGAGTACGACCATACCGTTTAATTTCTTTATAAAGACCTCTTTAAGATTGTCAAATCTAAACTCTTTAGGTAGACGTACTGCCTGACTTTGACCATTTTGAAATAGTTTTGCTGTAGTCATGAAACACTCCTTTAGTTAAGTATATATTATTAAGTATATACTATTTTTATAGCTTTGTCAATACGCCTAAAGTTTTATGTTTGTTAAATTGAAAAACATGACAATTTGACATGTTTTTTACATTATCTCATTATAATTACTATAATACTTTTATATATTAGGAGTATGTTATGGATGAGTTGATAGTAAAAGGTGAAGTGAGTTCAAAGATTTTGAAATTTTGCGGTGCCAATTTGGCTCCGCAAAATTTGATAAAATCAAAGCGTTACCTTATGTATATATTTTTCCCACATTTTAGCTACACTGTCATTAACAGAATACATCTTGGATAAAAAATGAAACAAACCACAGCACTAAACATACTAAAATCGGGTAAAAACGTCTTTATTACAGGGTCGGCAGGAACAGGTAAAACATACCTGCTTAATCAATACACCAAGTACCTCAAAGAGCGTAGGGTCTATCCTGCTATTGTGGCACCTACAGGCATAGCGGCTTCGCATCTGGGTGGGCAGACGATTCACTCTTTTTTTGCTTTGGGGATTCGTGAGAGTATAGACGAGGGGTATGTGGAGTTTTTGATGGAGAAGAAGTATTTGAAGACACGTTTTTCCAAGCTCAAACTTCTTATCATCGATG
>JALVXW010000003.1 GCA_027038155.1 Sulfurovum sp. | reverse complement strand
CACGGCTACAAAGAGGGATCTTACATTAAAATATGGAATAATCAAGAAGACAATGTTACAATGCAGAGTATTTTGGAAGCCAAAGAGGTTACGCCAGAAGCACTCTATAAAGAGTTAGAAAGAGCTTATCCCAAAAGATAAGACCCTCTTGGCTACTTAATAGGTCTGGTCAACTCCTCTTTGATTACCTGATTTCCATGTATGGTTATCTTTTTGGCGATACGGATATTTTGTTCATTTTCAAATCCACACTGCTGGGCACACTTAACAGTTCCTATAAGATAATAGCTCCCACTGGGTACACCATAAAATGCAAAATCACCCTCCTCATTGGCAGCAGTAAAACGTAGATAGTTAAAGAGTCTTGCGTCTGGTTTTGCTAGCTTATGTCCACCCAAATAACTCTCTTCATACCACTGCTCAGAGTAAGAAGTGTAGGGGTTCAAGTAGAGTCTTGTACCCCTACCCAATACCTTCTCGTTATACAAATCTTTAACAAAAACGCTACCTTTTACCGTACCTTTTCCTACTCTAGGCAACCTATAATACTCCTCTGCTGGGAAAGGCATACGTTGCAGTTTCTCTTCTCCCTCTTCTTCTATCATCATCTCAGTTTCTGTAAGATTTTCATCAAGGTCACTAATATCGACATCATCTTCATCTATGACTGCTTCCATACCACTCCTGTTGGGCACCAATATGGAGGCATGTCTGGAAACACATCCTGAAAAGAACATAAAAAGCATACCTGTGCCTAACACTCTAATCACTATCGTTTTCATTTTTTCCCTTTATAACTATTTGGCTATTATACATGTTTTAACTTATTTTCCCAAACAAAATTCACCAAACATCTTATCGAGTATCTCTTCATTGTCATAAGGTTTGGATATGGAAGAGATAGCCTTTACTGCCTCTTGGAGATGATAGGAAAAGAACTCCAACTCACCATTGAGTAATGGCTCTTTTGCTTCTAAAATAGATTTTTTTGCCTGTTGCACAGCCTCTATCTGTCTTGCTGAGATAAGCATAAGCTCCTCTCCTTCACCAATAGTATCAAAAAGTTTTTCCAACTTTTCTGTCAATTTGACAAATGCCTTTTTGGCACTTACCTCTACTGTATCGTACGCCTCCATATGCTCTAGTACCAATTTTCGTTCCAAATCAGTTTTATTGAGTGCTACAATAATATGCTTCTCTTGCAAACTCTTTAAAATAGATACTATTTTTGCATCCTCTTCGTCAAAAGGACGAGAGAGATCAAAGAGTGCAACAACCACATCGGCATCTTCTATAGAGGAGAGAGAACGCTCTATACCTATCTTCTCTATAGTATCTTCAGAATCACGTATGCCAGCAGTATCAACAAGTCGTATCATATGCGAACCAATACGCACCTGCTCTTCAATTGTATCTCGTGTTGTACCGGCAATATCTGAAACAATCGCTCTATCGTAAGAGAGCAGTGCATTAAGCAGTGAACTCTTTCCTACATTTGGCTTACCCACAATAGCCACTTTAAATCCCTCTATAAGCCCTCTACGTCTATGACTGGCATCAACTATCTGTTCTATCTTTTGCGTGAGTGCATCAAGCTGAGCCACAATACTTTGCATAATATCATCAGGGATATCCTCTTCAGCATAATCTATCATCACCTCAGAGTATGCCAAAGAGCGTAAAAGTGCCTCTCTGCTCTCCTCTACAAAAATTTTGAGTTCACCCTTCATCTGTTTTGCCAAAATTTTAGCAGCATCTACAGATTTGGCTTCTATGAGTTTAGAGATAGCTTCAGCTTCACTAAGGTCTATCTTGCCATTTAAAAAAGCTCTTTTAGAGAACTCTCCAGGCTCAGCGAGTCTTACCCCAAAAGAGAGTATCGTATCCAGTATCTCTTGTGCAACTATCATGCCACCATGACACTGAAACTCAACTATCTCTTCTCCAGTAAATGAGTAAGGTGCAGCAAAATAGATCATAATAGCCTGATCGACAAGATTATCATCGGCATTATAAAGTGAGGTAAGATGGGCATAACGAGGAGTAATGGTTTCTCGTTTTGAAATTTTATGTGCAACAGACAAAGCTGCCTCTCCACTTACTCTAATAATAGAGATAGAAGAGACACCATGAGCAGTGGCGATAGCTGCGATGGTATTATGCATCTAGCTTTGTATTAAACTCATTAATGACAACAAACTTTTTGCCATCACGACTTGTTTTTACAGCAACATATTTATTAGGAAACTTCTCTCGTAGCTGTTCAAGTGCAATTTGTACCAAAATACCATCTAAAAAACGTGTTTTGGCTCTACCTCTTTTCTCTACATTTTCAATCACGGGCAACAAATAGTGACGTATCATCTCTTGCTGTTTTGTCAAAAACTCTGCTATTTCAAGTTTGATAAAAAGTTCATATCTTGCATGAAGCCAATTAAATAACATATAAGAGAGTGCATTATACCGATACCCCTCTTTACCAATAAGCAGTGCCGCATCTTCACCATCTATAAATATGAGTGCCGTATTATCCCTTACATCTACCTCTACAATATCAATATCAAAACAGGATTTATCCAAGAGGTCTTTTAGTTGGTTTTCGATCAAAAGTGCCAACTCATCATATACAATATCCTCTTGATTCTCTTCAGTTATATCTTTAGCACTATCATCACTATCAAAAAACGTATTAACAATGGCATCTTCTTTTACCACAACAGCATCATAAGAGTTCTCTTCTTTTATCGCTGCAACTATTTCAGTAGCAACAACATTCTCGTGTGATACAGGCTCAACACCAGAAGAGATCTCTTTGACAGAAGCAGTAGAAGAAGATTTCTTTTTACATGTAGCAACAATAATAGCATTTTTTTTCATAAACCCTAAAATACCATTGGTAGGATGTTGCACAACTTCATACTGAAGTTCAGAAATAGAACATTCTAACACTGTAGCTGCTTTTGTATAAGCAGCTTCAAGTGTCGGTGCTTCAACCTTTCTCATTAGTTATCCTTTCCTTTATGATGTGCTGCTATAGCACTGGCTTTATGTTTGGCATATGCTTTGTTGATAACATACTGCTGTCCAATGGTAAATGTATTGTTTACAACCCAATAGAGCACCAAGCCAGATGGAAATGGCATAATAATAAACATAAGAGCCATACCTACAGGGAACCATTTAAAGATTTTTTCCTGAAGAGGATCAGTAAAGTTATTCGGTGTAATTCTTTGCTGAAACCACATAGATGCACCCATAAGTACAGGAAGTATATAGTAAGGATCCGCAACTGCAAGGTTCTCTATCCAGCCATGAATCCAGTGTGCACCTTGTAACTCATCGGCATTTAGCAGTACACGGTAAAGTGCAAAAAAGACAGGAATTTGAAGAAGCATTGGCAAACAACCACCCATAGGGTTTACTCCCTCTTTTTTATACATCTCCATCATCTTCATATTCATTTTTGCTGGATCATCTTTATATTTTGCTTTAAGCTCTTTCATTTTAGGTGCAAGATCTTTAAGCTTCTGCATAGACATCATCCCCTTATATGAGAGAGGAAACAAAATAAGTTTTACAAGCAGCGTAAAGAGCACAATCGCCCATCCCCAGTTACCAACTATACTCTCTATCCATAACAGTACTTTATAAAAAGGTCTTGAAAGAAAGGTAAAAAAACCAAACTCAATATTATCAGTAAGCTCAGGATTAATACTCTTTAAAATATGATACTCTTTTGGTCCGATATATCCACCAAGGTGTAAATTTTGTTTACCCTCTACAAAAATAAGAGGATTGTCATCTTTCTCTTTCACAATAGAAACATGCATACCCTCTTTAAAATTATAAAATATAGATGCAACATATCTGTCAAAAGCAGTAGCAAATTTGGCATCTTTTACCTCTTCGTTTCCTTTAGCTTTACCATCTTCTACAATTAAGACAACATTATCATTACTCTTTGCCAATGCTCCACGAACCAGCAAATATCTGGAGTTATCTGCCATTGGTCTATGCCCAGGGGTAATAAAATAGGGCTTAGCCTCAGAGGTTGTCACCTCTAAACGATATGCCCCTGTAGGCTCAATCGTTATTTTTTTAGTCAAAGTAACGCCAGAGAGTTTTTGCACAAAAGTAAGTGTTTGTGCACCATGTGTCACATCCACATTCATAGAACCATCATACCGGTAAGGTGTATTAAACGCCTCTTCATTTAAGCTTGTATCTGAAAATCTTACCTCTAGAGGTTTTACTTCGTTCGCACCCAGTATTTGAAGGTTTTTGCCATCATCTGTTTTATATTTATCTTCCAAAAGTTCAAATGCTACAATACGACCAAAATTATCAATACTCATTTTAAATGTATCTGATGTCACCTCTGCAAGAAGTGTTTGTTTATTTGTTGTTATGGGTGCAGTGTTTGCTTTTTTTACTGCTTTTATTGCTGTTTGTGGTGCAACATTTTTATGAGCTACAGGTGTTTGATGATTTGCTGTTGTTTGTTCTGCATTTTGTACACTCTGTTTTTGCGGAGAAGAGAGATAGGAAAATCCTATAAATACAAAAAAGGAGAGGGCAAGTGCAAGGAGAAGTCGTCTGTTTAAATCTTGTTGTTCCAAAGTATTACCTTTAAATTATTAATCCGATAGTATAGTGTTATATATGTTAAATTATGTTAATGCAGCACACTTTTTAAGTGCATGAAGATATATTTTTTTTATTTCTGAAAAGTTTTGATTTAACAAATCAGGTTTTGCAACCAAAATATAAGATCCTGAACTAATAAGATCTATATTTTCAATAAAATGTGCTCTAAGCAAACGCTTTGCCCTATTTCGGTGCACAGCATTTCCTATTTTTTTAGAAGCAACAAAACCTACTCTATATGCTTCATCTTTTTTGAAGAAGAGCACAAAGTAAGGCGTATGCCATACCTTTGTTGCTCTTTTGTAGACTACATTAAACGCTTTGGTTGTCTGAATTCTAGTAAAATGTTTTATTTTGCTAATAATCGTAATCCCAAATATATCAAAAAAGACTTATACTGCAAGTCTTTTTCTACCTTTTGCACGTCTAGCAGAGATAACTTTTCTACCATTTTTTGTTTTCATTCTTGTTCTAAATCCGTGTGTTCTTTTTCTCGGTGTATTATGTGGTTGGTATGTTCTTTTCATTCCAATCTCCTATATTTATTTGGCTAGCGATAAGGCAAGTCCGTATTTGGACGCGATTTTATCGGAATATCACTTAAAGCTTACTAATATTTATCATTTTAC
>JALVXW010000002.1 GCA_027038155.1 Sulfurovum sp. | reverse complement strand
GGTTACTAAGTGATACTTCATCTCTATCTACATAGAGTTGTTGTTTTGTTATATCTATGGTTAGTTGTTTATATTTTATGCGTGCTTGTTTTTGCAATGCACCAGAACGTTTGAGAAGAGCCTTGACGCGAAGCGTCAACTCTTTAGGGGAGAATGGTTTACACATATAATCATCACCACCTGCTTCAAACCCCTCTTCAAGCTCTGACTCTTTATCTTTGGCTGTAAGAAAAATAACAGGTATATCATACCCTATTTCACGCAAATAGGCTACAAACTCAGAGCCTTCCATACCAGGAAGATTTCTATCTACCAACATAAGTGCAGGTGTCTCTTCTTCTAAAAACTGCTCCACATTCTCTGTCGACAAAAATCCAGAAACAGCATAACCCTCTTTACTCAGATGATACTCTATCAGTTCGAGTATATCTTCTTCATCTTCTATAACGACTATTTCTATCTCTTTTTGCATAAAAAGATTATAGCAAAATTATAATTTACCACCCATTCTAGCAAATATAACCCTCTGTGCCATAGAATCTAATCTATCAATAATTTTTAGATTCTTGCGAATATATTTCAACAGATTAAAGTACTCCTCTGCAAGTCCATCTGCTCCACATATCTTTTGAATGACCTCTTTCTCTAATAGCGTATAAATATCATCCGTTTTAGAGTACTCTACATCTATTTTGGAGGCTAAACTTTTAACCTTTTCGTTATCATCAAAGGTTTGAAACATTTGAATAGCATGTTCAAAAGCATTGACAGTACAACTGTTAATCACCAAAGAGTTCTCAATAAGCTCAACAATTACTGTATTGTCTTCTAGTAACATACTTTGCATATTCTTCAGATAGTTGTTGATATTGGCACGTATACGGTTCAATGCTGATGTAATTTTCAAGTAAGAGACCATCTCTCGTAAATCTCTCGCTTCTGGGCTGTATTTAGCAAATATAAGGACAATATCATTATCTATCTTCTCTGTTGTTTTTGATATCTCTTTAAGGTTTTTACGTGCCTGTGCCAACGAATCTGTATCTTTTGCTTTTAGTGCTTCAAGCCCTGCTTTATTCGCTGTTGCCAATCCTTGCAGGGTATCAACAACTGCCTCTCTTACTTCATGTCTTGCTTCACTATATCCTGGTAACATTATCCAAATCTCCCTGTTATGTAATCTTCTGTCAATTTCTCTTTAGGATTAAGAAATATTTTCTCTGTTTTATCAAACTCTGCCAAATCACCCAAATACATAAATGCAGTATAATCGCTCAAACGACTTGCCTGCTGCATATTATGCGTTACAATAACCACAGAGACTTCAGATTTTATCTCAGCGATAAGCTCCTCTATGGCTCCTGTTGAGATAGGATCAAGGGCTGAAGTAGGTTCATCAAACAAAAGTACTCTAGGCTTGAGTGCCACCGCTCTTGCAATACAAAGACGTTGCTGCTGCCCTCCCGACATACCAAGAGCTGACTCGCCTAGTCTCTCTTTTGTTTCATCCCAAATAGCAGCACCTTTGAGTGCTTTTTCTACTCTACCCTCTAGTTCACTTCTGTTTTTTATACCAGCAAGTCTAAGCCCATACGCTACATTATCAAAGATGCTCATAGGAAATGGTGTCGGTTTTTGAAAAATCATTCCTACTTCCTGACGAAGCCTAATAAAATCATTCTCTTTTTTCAAATCAAGAATATTTTGTTTGCTTCCATCTGCTCTATAAAGATTTATTTTTCCTTCATAGCTATTTCCTGGATAAAGGTCATGAATGCGGTTCATAGATCTAAGAAGAGTTGATTTACCACATCCACTAGGTCCTATCATCGCAGTAATTTTATTCTCTTCTATAGGAAGATTAATTTTTTTAAGCGAAGGCTTTGTCGCCCCCGCATAAGTGAATGAGAAGTTTTTTAACTCCATTACCAAATTATTTTTTGTCATCTATCTCTTCCTTATTTTTTATTTCTTATTACAAATCTACCAAGTAGGTTGATAGTAAGCACAATCATTGTCAATATAAACGACGCTGCCCAAGCCAACTCTCTACTAGCCTCATCTGGATAAGTTGCAAGGTTGTAGATACTTACAGTAAGCGAAGGAAACTGGTCGCCTAAATCCATTGTAAAAAACTGGTTATTTGCCGAAGTAAAAAGCAGTGGTGCCGTCTCTCCGATAATACGAGCAAACGAGAGTAAAATACCAGTAGTTATCCCCACCTTTGCGGCACGCACAACAATCTGCAAGATAATCTTATGTTTAGAACCGCCAAGTGCCATACCTGCCTCTCTAAGCTCTGTAGGCACAAGTGCTAGCATATTGTCTGTGGTTGAAATAATAATAGGTATCATCATTATAGCTAGAGCCACAGCTCCTGCCCAACCATTATAACTACCAAACGGATCAACAAGCAACGCATAGACAAAGACCCCTATCACAATGGAGGGGGCGGACATCATCACATCTGAAAGGTTACGAATAATAGATGCGAGTTTAGAGCCATGTCCATACTCTCTAAGGTAAATACCCGCCATCATGCCCACAGGTACTGCCACAAAAGTAGCCATAAGAGCCATAGTAAACTGCCCTACAAGGAGGTTACGAATACCACCATCTACCAAATCTTTAGTAAATGTTGCCCAGTGAATACTTGTAATACCTTTATAGCTAAGGGTTGCCAAAATCCAAAACAAAAACCCTATGCCTATCACGGCAGATAGTGTTGAAAGCAGTAAAATGATTTTATTGAGTATGAGTCTATTCATTATTTAACCTTTCTGCCTAAAAAATAAAACTTAGCTGAAGAGATGATAATAAAGCTTACCACAAACAAGATAAGTGCCAAAAAATACATAGAACTCATCTCCAAATCTTCTGCTTCTGCAAAGTTATTAGCAAGCAGTACTGGGATAGAGGTAGTTGGGTCTGTCACTTTTCCCACAGTATGCATCACCGATCCTATAAGGAAGGCTACTGCCATTGTTTCACCCAATGCACGACCAAGAGCCAAGATGATAGAACCTATAATCCCGCCTTTAGAGTATGGCATTATCACATCTTTGATTACCTCAAACTTCGTAGCTCCCATCGCATAAGCAGACTCTTTGAGTACCGATGGCGTGGTATTCATAGAGTCACGGGTAATCGCTGCCATAAAAGGAACAATCATGATAGCCAAGACAATACCTGCGGTAAGCAACCCTACACCATTCCCGCCAAAGATAGACTGCACAACAGGAGCAAAATAAAAAAGCCCCCACATACCATAGATAATACTAGGAATAGCAGCCAAAAGTTCAATGGCTATAGAGACTGGTTTGGCAACAGTGACAGAGGCGATTTCAGTAAGAAAAATAGCTATCCCCATTGCCAGTGGTGTAGCGATAACCATAGCAATGATAGTACTCAGCAGTGTTCCCACTATAGGAATATACCCACCAAAGATACCACCTTCATCATCTTCTCCTGGCTCCCATTGTTCTGTCCACAAGAAATCAAATCCGAAAGTATGCATGGACTCTTGTGCATAATGAAAGAGTATGGCAAAAATACCTACAAGAATGAAAAAAGAGAGTGTTGCTGAAAAAAATGAGAAATTTCTAAAGAGTTTACCACCCATGTATTGCCTTCATATTTATTTGAGATGATTGTAATCAAAAGTGGTAACATTTTGGTAACCAAACATACTTAGTGAAAGTAGTAGCGTATTCAAGGAGATTCACTATAGCATGTTTGTCAAGAAAAATAGTTAGTTAATTTTTTTAGTTTCCCAGTATCCTCTAATAGCATCTTTTGTTGCTTTAGGAAGAGGAACATACCCCAAGTCTGCTGCTGCTTTGTCACCGTTTGTATATGCCCATTCCATAAATGCCGTTACCTCTTTATTTGTAGCCGTTTTTTCTGCTGGCAAGAGGAGGAATGTTGCTGCAACGATAGGGTAAGATGTTGCACCTGCTGGGTCACCAATCACTGCATAGAAATCTTTTTCTGCTGTCCATGAGGCATATTTTGCTGCATCCTGGAAAGAGGGTACTGTTGGGTTAATAAAATGACCCTCTTTGTTCTCAACCTGTGCTGCCGGAAGATTTAGTTTAGTTTTGTAAGAGTACTCAATGTAACCAATAGAGCCTTTAATTTGTTGGATATTCGCCGATACACCTGAGTTAGATTTACCTGCAACCACTTTAGTCGCTTTCCAAGTTGGCTTTTTGCTTACCTTAATTGCTTCATCAATTTTGTTAAGGAAGTATGTAAAGTTAAATGTTGTACCTGATTTATCTGCTCTTACACATGTAGTAATCGCTTCGTGTGGTAGCTTAAGTCCTGCATTGTCTTTTGTAATGATAGCATCATCCCAAAAACTTGCTTTTCCTGTAAAGATTGCATCAATGGCTGCACGGCTTAGTTTAAGCTCACCATCTTTTACACCATCAATATTGTATGCAAGCACAATAGACCCTACCACCGTTGGGAACATGTAAAGTTTATTTTTTGCTAATTTTTTAGGCTTTAATGGTTTATCTGAACCTGCAAAATCTACCATTCTTTTTTTAATAGACTTAATCCCATCTCCAGAACCTGTTGGCGTATAGTTTACTTTTTTTCCTGTTGCCGTAAAGTATGCAGATGTCCAAGCTTTATACACTGGACCAGGAAAAGATGCGCCTCTACCTTTAAGATCAGATGCATGCAGTGCTGTAAGTGCTACCGATGCTACAAGAGCTGTTGTTGCAAGTTTTTTAAATGTCATTCTATTTCCTTAGAAAAGTTTAGTTCCCCAGTTGGGTTAAGAAAGTATAAAATAAGTTGGAAACAATTTGGAAACATTTTATACTTGAAAATGTTTCCAAATTGTTATATTTAAACCTCATACTTTCGTTATGAAATTTATGAAACAAAACTATGAACTACTACTGGCTCTTACTCTATTTATCTATATAATTACAACGCATTACCCTTTTTATAAGGCTATTATTTTACTTTTGGAATTTATTGTAATTATTGAAGTTATCAAGATGATTTCAGAGTTTATAGAAAAAAAGAGGTTACGCTTACGTTATATTTTAGATGTATTTATCATCTTTTTAACAAGAGATGTCATTATCTTAACAACCATGCCTGAAAAACCCTATAACGATATACTCTTTTTACTTTTTGTCATTTTATCTTTTTTTCTATTTCGCATCTTAGCAGTTATCTACTCACCGCTAAAGTACAAAAAGAAAAACTAAACCAATCTATATCCCACGCCCCAAACAGGAGAAAAATACTCTTTTTCCCCCTTGGGGTCAATCTTTTTCTTTAGCCTATTCATTGCTACATTAATTGTTTTGTCATGAAAATCTATACTATCATCACCCCACACTTCATCACGAAGAAAGTCTCTATCAAGTGCCT
>JALVXW010000001.1 GCA_027038155.1 Sulfurovum sp. | reverse complement strand
TAAAAGCATCGCCTCTTCTCAGCACATTCCTTTTGAGAAAAAGAGCTATCTTATTCGTAAAATACGAACCGATATCATCCCAAGGCTCAAAAAGGGTGAACTGGTTGCATTTGATTTAAACATTTAACCCAAATCACGAAATAGAAATTCATGACTTTGCATCATCATCGCATTCGTGGACTTTGCATGAAATCATCGCCGAACCTATGGGTGCGACTGCCCGCAGGAAATGCCCTTGGGGTACAAATTTTATACAAACCCCACAAATACGAGCATAAAGCAAATTCAAAGAATTCTATTTCGAGATTTGGGTTTAACGTAAATGGGAATTTTAGCTATCTTATAGTACAATACTTTTCTAAAAATTTGGGGAATTAGCTCAGCTGGGAGAGCGCTTCGCTGGCAGCGAAGAGGTCGTCGGTTCGATCCCGATATTCTCCACCAATTTTCTTCATTTACTCCCCTTTTATTGGTTGAATATAGGCATCTTTAAATACCTTTTTGTATGCAGGAAGCAATTTTTTGAGTGTTGCTTTATTGGATGTGGAGAGGGTGTAGGCATAAAACAGTTTCCCTCTTTTATGGATTTTGACAGTTTGTTTGAGTGCTGGAGGGTAGGTGTTAATATGTTTTTTTAGATTTTCTCCATTTTTAAATACACCCAGCTGTACTCTGTAATTAGGTGATGCAAAAAGCAGATAAGAAAAAGAGATAAGTAAAAGTAATACACGTGTCATAGGAAAACCTTATAGTTTTAGAATATTTAGCATAGTTTAATTATAATCAAAAAATATAAAATTGTAAATAGTGAGATTTGGTGACCCCACGGAGACTCGAACTCCGGTAACATGGATGAAAACCATGGATCCTAACCGCTAGACGATGGGGCCACAAAAAAAATGGTAAGTTTTTACAAGATTTAAATGGTGACCCCACGGAGACTCGAACTCCGGTAACATGGATGAAAACCATGGATCCTAACCGCTAGACGATGGGGCCATTCATAACTTGTGGACGGAATTATATATATAGGGTGCTTAAAAAACTCTTAAAGTAGTGTATAATTTAATCAAAAAACAGGAATAGTGTGATGTTAATTAAAAAAATTTTCTATATAGTGCTTTTGATATGGGGCATAAACGGTTGTGCAAGCAAAGTGTATGTCAAGCAGGAGAGTCTGTTTATTGTCTTTAAAACACCTGCATTTAAACATGCTGATTTGGGATTTGTTTATACCAATGCAGATGAGATGAAAATTGAGATGTATAGCAATGGACAAGCCATGATGGCATTTAAGATAGGTCATGAAAAGATTTGTATGTCATGGTTTAAGTGTTTGGATAAAAAAAGTTTTAATAGACGCATGTTAAGTGAGTATTATCCTGTAGATATATTGCGTCATATTTTTAGAGGAGAAGAGATTTTTTCTGGAGAACATAAGATAAAAAGACGTAACGGCTTTACACAAAAAATTGTAAAATCAAACAAATATAACATAAACTATAGTGTTTTAAATAAGCAAATCATATTCCGTGATACAATAAATAATATATTGATTAAAATAAAAAGGTTGGGTGTATGAAGTTTGTAGGGGCACATGTCAGTGCAAGTGGTGGTGTAGATAATGCACCACTTAATGCTATGGCTATAGGAGCAAAAGCATTTGCACTCTTTACCAAAAACCAAAGACAGTGGGTAGCCAAACCTTTGGAGGCAAAAACCATTGATGCCTTTCAGAAAAACCTAGAAGCATCGGGTATTTTGCCAAAACATGTTTTGCCACATGACTCCTATCTTATTAATCTTGGACACCCTGAAGTACAGAAGCTTGAAAAATCAAGAGAGGCATTTATAGACGAACTTGAGCGTTGTCGTATATTGGGACTGGATAGACTTAACTTTCATCCAGGCTCACATTTGGTTAAAATACCTAAAAAAGACCCAGAGTATCATAACAAATTGCGTGAAGCAGAGTTAGGATGTTTGGATGTGATTGCAGAGTCTATGAATAGAGCTATAGATGCCACACAAAACTCCCCTGTAAAACTAGTGATAGAAAATACCGCAGGGCAAGGCTCAAACCTAGGATATACGTTTGAGCATTTGGCACACATTATTGATAAGATAGAAGATAAAAGTCGTGTGGGTGTCTGTATAGATACCTGTCATATGTTTACCGCAGGCTATGATATACGCACAAAAGAGGCGTATGAGAAAACATGGCAGCATTTTGATGCAATTGTAGGACGCGAGTATCTGATGGGAATGCACATCAATGATGCTAAGCCACCACTTGGATCTAGAGTAGATAGGCACCATTCACTAGGAGAAGGAGAGATAGGTTGGGATGCTTTTAACTTTATCATGAATGATACACGCATGGATGATATACCACTTGTCTTGGAAACAATTGATGAGTCCATTTGGTCAGAGGAGATAAAAGCATTGTATGCTTTTATGAAATAAGGGAACCTCTAATAATAGGCAAAGCCCACCCTTTGGGCATCTCTACTTTCCTCTATGTGTTGTTACTCTTTTTGCCTTAGCTAAGGCTAGGGTTACCTTGTGCTTGCACTCTCTTTGAGAAAAGAGTGCCTAGCCTAGAGAAAAGCTAGAGATGTTGTGGGTATCACCTATTTTTTAGAGGTTCCCATAAATTTTTAGAAGGAACCTATTATTTTTTTATCTTCTTTCATATTCACCAGAGTTTAATTCTGATGAATATCTCAATCAAGTTTAAGTATCTGAGTATCACTTATACTGTTTGATATTTCAGATTGTTTGATGAGGGAGTAATAAGGAGAGAGTAAGTTAAAGCAGGAGATGCTATAATAGAAACAGATTTGACCTGTATATGTGAGCATGTTAAAGATGTGATTGGCATCTATTGTCATTAATGATGAGAGTGATGCAAGGCAGATTGACAGGCGTATGTGTAGTGTAAAATATCAAGATATAATTATGAAGGTAAGGCAATGCCTCAAAGTGATAATATATATTACTATGTCGTGTATGGTATTATTTTAGTGATATTTTTTGTAATACTAAAAACACCTAAAAAATAAGTTATGTAGCAATGACTTCATCTGTATGTGGGGATACTTATGGATAAATTTAATTTTTTCAATCGATGGCTGGAGTCATCAAATACGCAAAATGAGCATACCGAAGCAGAAGATACAAGTACGCAGATAGAAGTGAATATCCAACCTTTTCAATTGCGAGGTTTGCTTCATGCTCTAACAAATAAAATTAGTGAAATATTGAAAAAAAATAGACACGATATCTATTATGATGTTGATAGCGAGATTGGTCGCTATATTATTGGAGATAATTATCATATTGGTAAAGTGTTAGAGTTTGTTTTGCCAGAGGTGTGTAAATTAAGCACTGACTCTGAAATTATTTTAAAATTATATAGAAGTAAAAAAAATAGGCTTATCTTTGAAGTAAGTAATAGAAAGGGTTATATTGATATCTCCCAACAACAAAAAAGTCAAAAAAAGTTTGATGAAGCTGTATCTATCGCGGAAGCAATGAATGGTCAATTGGTGCGTAAAAGCAGTAGATTTTTTGGCACTACATATACGCTTGATATTCCTTTTTATGAAGATGCACAGAGTAAGAGCTATAAAGATGAGATTAGAAAGGTATTGGAAGGGAAAAAGGCACTTTTTATTGGTAAAAATGCTTATGATACCAAAAGAGCACAATATATTTTCAAAGCATATGGTGTAGAGATTGAGAACATGGAGATATCTTTGTTTGAATCTAAAAAACCTGATATGAATAGATTTGATATGGCTATTCTACGTTCAAGGGATTTAACCCCACAGCATATTGCCTTTTTTAGAACAATATACAATAACCCTATGAATGAGTTTAAAACAATTATTGTACATGAATTATTTGAAGCGGAAGAGAAAATAGCTATTTCTCATGAGATAGCACATGCAGAACTTTATAACCCTACAGTGATTGGAGATGTTGAAGAGGTTTTGTACCAGTTGTTTGTTGTTAAGAGTCAAGCCATTCATCAAATAGATAATCTTCATACTTTTGATGCCAAGAGTTTTAGAATTAAAAGTACGCTAACGTACAAAAAATCGGGATTAAGAAAGTTTAGAGGGGCGCATATAGCAATTGTAGAAGACAGTAAGCCTAATCAAAAAATGATTGAGCATATTTTATCACTTGAGGATATTAGACTTTTTTATGCAGAAAATGGACAGGAGATGCTTAATTTGCTCAAAGAGTATGAGATAGATATGATTTTTACAGATATCAATATGCCAGTTATGGATGGATTAAGCATGGCAAAAAGAATAAGAAAAGAAAAATTATATAAAAATATTCCTATTGTGGCTGTCACCTCTATACAGTTTAATCATGAACTTAAAGAGATGTACTTTGCAGGGATGAATGGCAGCATTGCTAAACCTTTTAAAGAAAATGATTTTTATGCAGCACTAGAAGCATTTTTGGTGCCTACTGAAAAAATGAAGAAACGTATAGTTAAAAAAGCAAAGATAAACTTTGCATACAATAGAGATATTTTAGATATAGAAAAGGGTATTGCTTCTGTAGGAAGTAAATCAAGATATAAAGAGAAGCTTGTAGAGACTATGCAGTTTTTAAATGATAGTGTAGATATTTTAGAGTCATTGATTTACAATAAAAATTTTATAGCATTGGATAAATATACAAGAAAAGTTTTGAAACTCTATCAGGGTATAGCCGCTACAGAGATGATTTATATGTTTAAAGAGCTTTTGCAGTTTCTTGAAATGCATCAAAAGACATATACACGAGAGTATATCAAGCTATATCAAAAAAATTGGAAAGATTTAAAAGCAGAAGTAGTTCAGTTTTTGAAAAACGACACGAAGCGATCCTGAATCTTAGCATAAAAGCATCTTCCTATTTGTCCCTACAGAATATCTATATTCTTTTGATATACGTATGGTCTTATCTTGGTAGGTATTTTGTGTAATCTGCATTGTTCTTTAAATTTTTTAGGCATAGTAGCAGTAACATAAGGTGCAATGTAGAGTAAATCATCTTGCAGTTCCACTGCCCATGCTCCACCTATCACTAAGCTCTCTTCTTTTTCTACCTCTTTACGTTGAGATGCTGAAAGCAGGTAGCCTAGTTTTTTTAAAGCTACGTCTGCTGCCCTTACTTTTGCATGAGCAGCGTGTAGTTGTATAATACGTAACTCTTTTTTACTTACAACTATTTTAAAGTCACTCTCTAGCTTTGCTTTATCTGTATGAAGATACTCAAAACTACGCATGATACCTTTTTTGTATTCAGAGAGTAAAGCATCTGTAAATTGATGCCTAAACCTGTTACGCTCATATTTGTTTTCACGGTTACTCTCATCTACAAAATAAGGGTAGTT